>CAZVFU010000035.1:0-23376 GCA_964626595.1 uncultured Saprospiraceae bacterium | reverse complement strand
CATTTTTGAAGGTTTCGCGCTCCATAACGTGACACCAATGACAGGCAGCGTAGCCTATACTGATGATGAGAGGTTTGTTTTCTTGAGCCGCTCTTTGCAGGGCTTCTTCTCCCCATGGCTGCCAATGTACCGGGTTATCTGCATGCTGAAGCAGGTAGGGACTTTGCGAATCGGCGAGGTTATTTTTTTCACCATCCTGACCTGTAGGTGTCTGGCACCCCATTATCCCTAAGAGTAAGATAAAAAGAAATTGCCCGCTTATGGCGGGCAAGGGTAGAGTGTCATTACTCATAATTAATATTGTTACTTTCCTTTAGAAAGCATTTTACATTTTTCAAAAGAAAAGAGAAAAACCGATAATGAGAGAGACGTTCGATTCTCTAGGAATGGGTACCCTAAGCGTAGGCTCAATCCCTACCTGATCTGAAATCATGATAAGTCCCCCGACTTCTAAGTCCCATGAAAACTCAGGGTCTGGATTGGACGCATTTTGAATGGTTTCTATTTCGTATCTCAAGCCGGTGCCAAAAAATAATCTTTGAAATAAATAATAACGAACGAAGGGACGAATAATAGTGAAGCTAAAGGCATCCCTTTTTACGTAATTGATATCGAGTCCTCCCACCAGGTTATCAGCAAAAAAATACCCTCCTAAAACGCCTACTTCAAGTGGTGCATCATCTCCAAATTCAAAGGTTAAGTTCGTTCTTCCATTGATCAAAATGGATCCCTGATCTGTCTGGGCTTCAACAAAATTCGGGACAACTGTGATGAAGAAAAAGCTTAGAAAGAGAGCTGTTGATCCTATTTTATATTTCATCGGGATACTATTTAGTTATTCGAATATACAACATTATTAGTCATTCCGAAGACCTACTGCCTCCTCCCTATCGATACGAAAAAGCGCAGGCTTATCATTGTTATTGGCAATAAGTAGATAAGTGTTTTCTCCCCCGGATTTCAAAATGGCAATGTCTTTCACGTTTTTTGGTGCGTACAGTCCGCTCTCATGTGGAGCCAGTGCGTGAAATTGCCCTGAGCCATCTCCAAGCAAGACCACTCCATTTCCAGCATCATATCTGGGTGTTTCCACCTCGGTGTTATACATGTTGCCCGCGGCTATGATATCGAGATTGCCATCTTTATCGATGTCCAACACCTCTATGCCCATAATCGGGCTGATCTGTGCCAGACTCGGCAATGCAATTGCTTCAAAACCATCCGGGCGATTCATAAACACAGTCGAACTGAAGGTCTTAACTTTTTCATGCAAGGCCGATTCCAGCTTATCATCTCCATAAATATCATTTAACTCGGCTAAGGCGAAGTCTTCATAGGTTGGAAATTTCTCCTTTATAAATGGCATTTGATCTGAAGAGCATTCGCGACCGCGAGCCGGGACCAGTCTCCCTTCATATTCTTTACTAAGAACAATGTCAACTGACCCATTCTTATCAAAATCGTCTGCGAACACATGGAAGGGTTTCTTGGGTGAAGCTGAGAATTTAGTATTCAGGCCTACATTCCCTACGATCAAATCTTCACGGCCATCGGCATCCAAATCAGCGGAATGGACACTATACCACCACCCTTCGGTGTCAGATAGGCCCATGTCATTTGACTTTTCGATTAACTTCCCATTGCCATCATTAATAAAAGCACGTACGGGCATCCACTCTCCGACGACAACCAAGTCCTGGGAATCATCTCCATTAATATCTGTCCAAACTGCGTCTTTAACGATCCCGGGCTTCAGGAGGTCTGGATTCACATTTTCTGTGATATCGACATACGAGTTCCCCACCAATTGAAGAATATAAGATCTCTCGGGGTATGGATAAGTGCCGGGTCGGGCTGCTCCTCCGATAAATAGCTCCATGCGCCCATCGCCGGTCAAATCCCCTGCGGAGACTACATTCCCAGCCGTGAACATGGTATCCAGAGCATTGACCTTAAAAAACCGGACTCCCTCCGCTTCAGATGAAGCGTTAATGTAGAAGCGGTCACTGAGAATGGGATCACCTTCAGGAATTTCTCCTCCTCCACTGACGAGAAACAAATCTGGGGTACCATTCCCGTCTGCGTCGAAGAACGTAGCCCCTTGGTCTTCGTGATACAAGTCTAGCTGATCTGAGGGAGCGCCTTCCTGAATGCGCTGAAAACGGCCATTGGGCTTTTGAATAAAAAGTCCTCCAAGTTGCAGATGAGCTCCTCCAATATAAAAGTCATCTAAGCCATCTCCATTTACATCGGCTTTAGCCAAAGGGGGGCCTAAGGTAGACTGTCTGTGAGGCAGCAGAATTTCACGAGCAAAGTCGTCAAACTCGTTCTCTTTATGAGAAAAATCGATACCCACAGATTGCAGATCTACTTCTTCCATCAAGGTTGGTGACTTCACCCGGACTAAGTCCGCGGAGGTCTGTTTCGCATCCGAAATATCCAATACAATCCGTTGGTTCGCCGGCACGTCATTCAAAATCTGAACCTGGCCATCAAGCCACTCGATCTCTATCCGATCTACTTTTAATTGGTCTCCTAAACCGAAATGGACAATCGGTTCAACACTTCCCGCATATCCACGGGTAGGGTGAAATTCCTGATACTGGAGACTATCGCCTTGATGTAAGCGTATCTTTACATTGTAGGTTGCTGCATGTGGCATGTCGGGGCTAAATTCAAATTGCAAGTAATTTGATTTGTCTTTTTCGCGACCGTTATTTTTCAAAAGAAATGCATTGTGGTCTATATTATTTACAACCAAATCCAAATCGCCATCGCTATCGAGATCTGCGTAGACTGCTCCGTTGGAGTATGAAGCCTGGCCTGCCCCCCATTCATCTGAAACATCCTTAAAGGTCAAATCTCCATTATTCCGATACATGATATTTGTGGATTGAATTTCGGGGATTTGGTCATAAATCTCCTCTCTGCGATCTAAGGGAATATCCCCGCCGTACTTTTTACGCTCCGCTTCCATCATTCTACGAAAGTCGTTATCACGAGTATACTTTCTATACCCGTTGGATACAAAATAGTCTTTCCATCCATTATTATTAAAGTCGGCCAAAAGTGCTGCCCAGCTCCACTCTGTGCGCAAAACTCCGGCTAATCCCGCAATATTGCTGAAGGTTCCATTCCCATTATTGAGTTGCATGGAATTAAACATATATTGATACTGATACTTACGGGTATTTACATAATACCAAAACCCTTCGATATCCATTGATGTCATCAATGTCTTATCTCGCACGTGATCATTAGCAGCCATATCTACGGAAACAATATCGATATACCCATCATTATTGAAATCCGCTATATCGCAACCCATACCAAAAAATGGAACATGCTTAGTTCTCATTTTTATTTCATCAGTAAAGGTGCCATCTCCATTATTGATGTACATAAAATCAGGAACGGAATAGTCATTAGAAACATAAATATCCGGCCAATCATCTCCATTTATATCTGCAATAGCCAATCCAAGCCCAAAGCCGTAGTGTAGCACCCCGGCTTCCTCAGTAACATCTACAAACTGACCTTCGTCATTTCTATACAAACTTCCACTGGCTTGCCGACGTTTTATCGGATCCTCCAAGTCGTCGAATACGGTTTTTAAAACCTTCATCGCATATTTGGATTCATTTAAGACGTACAAATCCAAATCTCCATCTTTATCGAAATCAAAAAAGGCCGCACTAATGCTTTCATTCGCATCATTTATTCCATATTTAGCTGCAGATTCAGTAAATGTTCCATCCTGATTGTTAATGAACAGTAGATTTTCCCGATCTGACCGATCCTCATACAATCCGTATCCCGCCTGGCAAACATAGACATCTAACCATCCGTCCGCATTGACATCGGCCATGATGGCCCCTGTACTCCACTTCTTATTCGGTGGGTTTATTTGAGCCTCCTCTGTCACATCATCGAATTTGAAATTGCCCTGGTTCAGGTATAAGCTGTTTTTACCTTCATTGGCAACAAAAAAGATATCGGGTAATCCATCATTGTTTACATCACCAACGGCTACTCCAGCACCATTGTAATAATGGGGGAAGGATAAGTTATTGCGTTCAGATTTCGCATCGGGCTCTAAAGCGTTGATAAAATCCACTCCGGAATAGGAAGGATCAATCTGTTCAAATAGAGCACCCGATGTTTCTGATTTTACCTCTTCTTGATCAGATGAAGTACAATTCGAAAACAGAAAAGGGATCAAAAGCAAGGTGACAATTTGAAGTGAGCGGAATACGTGTCTCATAATTCGTTGAGTTTGTATTTGTAGAGGTAGTGGGTGCTCTATTCTATGGCGCATTATCGCTATCATCTCGTCCCGTTAATTCCTGGTAATAGTCAAAAACATGATGAGCTACATTTCTTCCCAATTCTAACCCTTCTACGTTGTCAGCCTGAATATGGTATCCACCTAAAACGCGAGAAATACCTGCCATTTCAGCTGTTTCAGTAAATGTGGGGAAGTATAAGGTCACACTGTCGTATGAAGGATTTATCTCTGTAAGGTATCCCGGCTTTAGGCGCACTTTCGACCCGAAAGTATCATCCCCCTTATACAATCGAAGGATTTCAGCGCATGCGCCACTAATGGTGCTGTGCCCGGAAACATAGCTCGGGAATGGAGGACATAGGAAGACAGGGGGTGAATAGGGCATCCAGTCTTCTCCCAAAATCTTTTTAAATCCCTTCCCGGGTCCAGCCCAGCCTACAATGGTATCTCCTTCAAAGTACTTATGAACCAAGGCATAGGGACGAGCATAATCATAGTGCATTTTGGTATCCCAGGATGCGATAAAACCATCCATCGCGGCTAACTCAACAAGCAGGTACATTTGAATATCTTGATCCAAAGTGTGCTGATCACGAATCGAAACTTCCTGAGCAAATTTTAACCAGTGACCGGCCTGCTGGACTGACTGTGGACCGTCGCGCATGAACTCGACCAATGCGATTTGCTCGGGGGTTAAATTTGCCTGCATTTCGACAACTTCCGCTACTTCCTTACGCAGTTGCTCCTCGCCATACATGGGAGGTGGTGGAGAACGGAACTGACTTGCAGAGTCCAATGTTATCGGCTCTACCAACTGCCAATATGGAGTCAAGCACTCAGGGGCAAATAAGCTCCCATCGGATTCGTTAACAAAATATTTGGGCTGCCAGCGATTGATATCGACGTTAGAGTCCGGTGAATTAATTGGCTGATAACCTAAATAATTGTGATAGGACATCCCATCAGACCCCTCCTCTTCTCCATACTGATTAGACCCATCATTTTTGCGAGCTTCAATCACTTGAAAGGCCGCATTGCGACCAATATTCACTGGACTTAATGGGTCTGAAACTACTGTGTCCGGATTGTAGCCCAGCTCTATCATATACATGCGAAATTTAGCCGAATCCGAATAGTAATATTCCTTCAACGCTTCGTATGCGGCATAACTAATGGCGGCTTCCTTATTCTCCTGCTGATGTTGAGTCGGTGGAACGAATGCTTCGGTTTGATAATAAATTGATTTTGCCCCCGGTTCGTACATGGACCAGGCATCATACATAGCCACCATTGTCAACGCCAGATACCTAGAGGTTATAGTCGGTCTCGGCTTAAACCGATCCGTATCCCAGGCGGTAGCGTCCAATGCCTTGGCTGCCCATTTGTAGACGATATTATCGGCACCTCTTTTCTCTTGAGAATCACGCGTTGCGATCTCACTATCTTTTTTTGTATCCGATTTACATGCAAAAAAACCAAATGCTCCCAATATGACTCCTGCCATCGCGAGTCGAACCGCAATGGTATAATATGATCTAATCATGTTTTGTATTTGACTTAATGAACCTTTTGTCCATTTTTTTAAGTTCTAATAGTGCAAAGGTAACAACTAGTTGTAATTTACCAACACCAATAAAACAAACATCAAGGCAAAAAATGGATGAGATGCATTTACATAGGATGGTTGTGATGATGGGGCATGGCATCTTCAGGATATGAAAACGGCCTTACTGGAAACAGAAGTGATGTCCCTTCTTCATCCAGCTTGTAGCGCTGATTGACCTTTAGATCGGTATACTTCATAATCAATTGTTCCTCATTGGGCCACGAAACAATCACAGAGTCAATAATTGACATTTTGCCCAACCCCATATGTGCTTCTGTCGGATTGCCGCCGAAACTTGCACCGGAAGATACCGTACTGTACCGAGTTATTGGTGAACCATTTACATCCGCTCCAAACACCTGAATTTTAGCCCCCAAGGCCGCGGCATTGCTCTTCTCTCCCTCTATCTTCAACTTAATCCAATTTCCACTCGCTTGTTGATTTTCATACAGAGCATTGTGAAAAACGTCACCGGAAAAGGCCCCTCCCATTACGGCGTAAACATCCTGGCCTCCACTATGATTGAAGTCTGCAAATGATATACCGTGACCTTTCTGAATATGGCCTGTATGTGTTGCAAAGGTGGCATCATAAAACCGCTTTCCCGATCCGTTAACAAACAAACGATTGGGAACAATGGCACGGTAATCCGGAGCCCCGGTTCCCAGATAAAAATCAGGAAATCCCGAGTTCGTGATATCTCCGTAATTACAGCCCATCGTTGATAAGGCATGAAAATCAAATTTTTCTGGAGCTACGTTCAGAAATGTGCCATCACCCTGATTTTCATACAAATAATGGGGCTCGCAATTCAATTCTATTCCTAACATACTGGCCGCAAATTCACCAGATTGATTCTTAAAAGCCGTGCTGTCAAATGTGGCCACATAGATATCTTCATACCCATCCTGATTGTAGTCAAAAAACCAGGCAGGAAAGGCTGATTGAGGAAAACCCACCCCTGCTTTTTGAGTAATATCATGAAATTCGACCTTTCCATTTTGTTTTCGATTCTCTAATAACACATTGTTCCCATCTAAATTAGACAGAAATAAATCCGGACGGCCATCGTTATTTATATCGCCGCTTACGACTCCTTTGAAATACCCTACATAATCAAGATTTAAGTCTTCAGCCATGTTTACGAAGGTCCCATCCCCTTGGTTCTTAAATAACTCACATGGGAAATTACTACTGCTACTTTTCGTCGTTTCATTTGCTATAAAGAGGTCTATATGACCATCCAGGTCATAATCAAGCCAAACTGCGGATTGGGTAGGACGGCGGCTATACACCCCTGACTGCAAAGTCACATCCGAAAAAGTGCCATCACCGTTATTCATCATTAAGGAGTTTGGCGGAATTCCCCAATCCAAACCCGGCTTCCAGGCTCCACGTAAAACAACAAAATCCATCCAGCCATCATTATTGAAGTCCGCTTGCTTGATATTTAATCCCCCATAAACACTATCGAGGCCACTCTCAGCCGTTTGATCTTTGAATCCTTCTTCTCCCTTATTTACAAATAGCTTGATTGACCCATAGCGCCCCCATGAAGAAGCTAAAATATCCAGATAGCCATTATTTGTAAAATCATCTGCAACTACACTGCCCGATAAGTCGTTGACATCGACCCCCAGGTTTCCGCCAATATTGGGGAAACTTTTCAATTCCGTGGATAGAGGTAGTGAAATGAATACATCATCCGGGACCTCCCCCGGATACTCCCCTAAAGCCATATAAGCAATATTCAAAAGCCACCGTATTTCTAAATCCTGAGGTCGAAAATCATGCAATTCACTATAGATTTCTTTTGCTCGTTCTGCCGGCCCCTTTTCCGTATGGATTCCATCACCACGCAGCGGAACAATACACGATTCAGAACTGTGATGGTGCAGACAATTATTTTGTTCCGCAAGCCGCAAATAACAAATGCCCAAGAACTCATGGATAATTTGAGAATTAGAGGTAACTTCCTTTAATCTGGGATTGTTATCTAGAATATTCTCAATGATAGCAATGGCGTCATTCGTTTCTCCAGCATTAAGCTTCTCCTTGGCAAAGTCAAAAATCAAACCCGGACTTTGAGATTCACGTAACCTTTGCGCCAGAAACTCCGCTCTTTTCTTATTGTCATACATTGCAAAAACGGGGTTCATTGTTCGATAAATACTATCTATAATGGACTTCATCTCATTTGTTCCACTATTTGACTCCAATGATGGGTTTTCTGTATCCGACTGACAAGACGAAAATAAAACACAAAAAAACAACAGAGTCCACCCAGAAAACCGCCGAAAATCATTAAAACTCATATTAACCACCTGCTTCTCCTTTATTTAAAATAAGCGAAATATCTGTTCGAGAGGCCTGAATAGCCGGAATAAGGGCTGCAATAACCCCAACCCCCAGGCCAGCCAAAATAATCCATACATCACTTACAGTGAATTGCAATTGCGAAAGACTATAATTATAGTTGCTCTCCAAACTTGAGGATAAAAGATACAATCCTGAATAGCTCAAAACAAATCCCAGAACAATCCCTAAAACTGAAATCAATAGCCCCTCCAAAATGATTAGGAAAAACACCTGAGTGCGGGAAGCCCCTTTTACTCTCATGTAGGCCAACTCAAACTTGCGCGTTCTCAACTTATTATAAAGGGCAAGAAAAATACTTATTGCCGACACGAAAACAATAGCTAGAGCCAGAGCTTTTATTGCGGCGTTTGCAGAATCAAGCAAGGAAAAAAGCCTGTTGATCTCAATGGCCGGGCTCGCAGCCTGTAAATCCGTGTTTTCATTGATGTTTCTCCCCAAATTTAATGCTTGAAAATTTCGTCCTTTAAATTGAAGTAACATTGAAGTTATTGCAACTTCATCGGGTTGTCGCAACAAATAAGATAGTGAAGCCTGAGAGAAGTTCTCCTCCTCCATTTTCCGCTCGTCATCTCCGGCCTCTGTATGCTCATCATGATTGGAATCGTGATCATGTCCCTCATGGTCGCCCTTTGAATGGCTATGCTCGTGATCCGAATGGTTATGATCCTGCGTTTTATCACCCGCTTCTTTTTCTTCAGTGTGTTCTCCATGCATGTGCCAATAAGTCCCCGGCGCTGTTAGAATCAATTGATCCAAAACTGTATTCGTAGGTGGCAAAATCCCGACGACAACGAGATCTTGATCATGACTGTGGAGATCATCAGTAAATCCGTGTGAACTTTGGAATCGATCGCCAATGTTTAAGCTTAATTTTTCGGCCACAGAAACACCCACTGTTACTTCAAAATGTTTCCGCCAAAGGCTTTCCTCTGCGGTTGTAATCTCATACAATTCCAGAATCTCATGCGTAGTACCAACAATCCTAAAACCCCGGTAACTATCTCCCATCGATAGGGGGACTGCACGCTCAATTAAAGGGTGCCCCCGTCGAAGAAATGGACGGGCATTACCCAAAGAAATATTCCCCGTTGGAGCATCGATGTGATACATACTGCTTAAGACAAGCTGTAGGGGACTCCCCTTAGCCCCCACCACCAAATCAATTCCGGCTAGGTTATTCTCAAATTTCTGTTGAATCTGTCGATCCACTTGAAGTAAAAAAGAAACTAAACCGATACCTAATGCAAATAATATCAAGCTCAAGATCACCGAAGCCGGACGATGTCTCATATTCTGCCAACCTATAAAAAAAAGGTTCATATGGATATGGTTTGTTGAATTTTATCTTTTAGGCGTTGATCATGTGTTACAATGACTAACGCACTTTTTAGTCTGGAAGCCTCTTCAGTCAATAATTCATAAACCGCCTTGGCATGAACATCATCCAAAGCGGATGTGGGTTCATCTGCTAATATCAGTTGCGGTTGATTGACGAGAGCTAAAGCAATTCCTGCTCGCTGCTGCTCGCCAACGCTTAATTTCTGAGGAAGACTGGCCTTTTTATCCAAAATATTTAATCGCTCCAAGAGATCCATCTCCCTTCCATTTTTGAGCACTTTGCCGGCAAAATACGCAGCAGCCTGAAGATTCTGACTTACGGTTAAAGACTGAATAAATAATGATTTTTGGAAAACCAATCCAATTTGACGGCCCCGAAATCGATCCCTTTGGGCTCTGGACATTCTATACAACGATTGGTTTGCTACCTTCACCTCTCCTGAATCCGGCGGAAGTATGCCCGCAAGAATTTGAAGGAGTGTCGTTTTTCCACTCCCGGATTCTCCAATAATTAATAGCCGACCATCAGAAGGGACTGAAAAATCAGGGAATTTAAGATCAGGACCTTCCGGATAAGTGTAGGACAAAGAGGAACTCTCCAGCATCTTTTAATCTTTTATCTCAAGGTAAAAAAAAACACTTACATTTCACGTAGTTCAACTACAATTCTATTCTGCGTAGTATCATGTTCAATGACTCAAAATCACTCTATATCTATGACATATTGCAGAAGCAAGTATTTTCATATTATATTCGCTTCGTCCACTAGTATTTAACACCCATGACAAAAACCGGAAAAGAGCCTAAAGAGGGTTGGAGAGAAGATCTTCATGAAATCATTTTTGAAGCCGACACTCCAATGGGTAAGTGGTTCGATATTACTTTACTCATCGCCATTATATGTAGTGTGTTTATTGTGATGTTGGAGAGCGTAGAACAAGTTAAAGAAAATTATGCGATCTGGCTTTTAGGTGTAGAGTGGGGATTTACAATACTATTTACAGTGGAGTATTTCTTACGCATTGTCATTGTAAGAAAACCATGGAACTACATAAAGAGCTTTTATGGGATAATTGACCTCCTTTCTATTATCCCCACCTATTTGAGTCTGTTCATCGTAGGTACTCATTCATTAATTGTAGTTCGAAGTATTCGGCTCTTGCGACTGTTCAAAATTTTAAAAATGTCTCGCTTTATTGGAGAAGCATCCGTCTTAACTGAAGCCTTAAGAGCTAGTCGGGAGAAAATAATTGTATTCTTATTTTCGGTGTTCACCTCCGTAATTATCCTCGGCACTTTAATGTATCTTATTGAAGGAAGTGAAAATGGCTTTACCAGCATTCCCAAAAGCATATATTGGGCTATTGTCACCCTAACCACGGTAGGCTATGGTGATATCGCACCACAAACCATCGCCGGACAAACATTAGCGTCTTTTATCATGATCTTGGGATATGCAATCATTGCCGTCCCTACTGGAATTGTCACCTCTGAAATAAGCCATCAAAAAAATATTAGGACGAATACTCAGCACTGCGCAAATTGCGCTACATATGGACACGATTTAGGAGCAAAATATTGTAAAAATTGCGGAGAAACCCTCTAAAGAATACCAATCTATAAAAATAAGAAACTGTTCATTTTTTATCTAATATTTTTGGCCTACCCTCTAGGCGCCGCTTTTTAGCGTCGCCCAGAGGGTCGCTACGTTTCGCCACTCGTTATTCACTCGGTCCTTCATCTCCGAGATCGCTAGTGTCATTACCCCTAAAAAAGTATGGAAAAGTCGCAGTAGATTGTTGGTCACATCAAGGCGAGATGAAAGAGCATATTAGTAGAGTCAAAACATGCATTGTCTCTACTAATGAAGATCGAGATAGGTAGATCAAAACTTGGCCTATAACGGATTTAGTGGTAATGACACTACCAGCGATCCTCGGGATTCGGACTCCCGCTCGCCTGAAGGCGCAGCGGGATAGCTGCACATCGCTAGTCCTCTGATATAAGTTATCTTTGAATCTTCATGGTTGTCAAAGAAGTATTCAATCAATTATCACTCTGGCCGAGATTAATGTAGCTTTTCGCTTTTATATCAATTAGTCAAAACAAGCAGCTTCGGGAAAAAATTTAAAAACTGCATCAATCATTTGATTTTCTTGTAGATTTTCTGAAGTAATTTCCCAACTTTACTGCAATGTTCCAGGTCTGTATAATGACAGCCGGATCAACAGTCAACAAACGTTGTACCCAATAAGAAGATCCTCCTTCCTCGCTGGATTGATGCAAATGGGCTATTTCATCCCATAAAAAAGCTTTCTGAAGCTGGATTTCTTTTTTCCGACGAACGAGATCTTCATATGATGAAATATTTTTCATGAGTCTTCTGAAATTATTTTTATAATCATATTCTTAATGGGACGTAAAATAAGCGAATGGCTAAAAAGCTGTAATACAATAAATAGTACAAGTAAGATTCCAGCCCCTCCTAATAAACCAAGAGGAACCGAGTCCCACAGTTCTGCTAAAAAAAGACAACCCGAAATCACTAATAGTATAATGATCAGAAGCAACACGATTCCGACAAGAGATAGCACTAAAAGACCTGCTGCCAAATTTACAAAAAGTTGTGTCTGGCCTAATTTTAAATCCTCAATGCTTAACTCTACATACTTTTTGAACAGTAGACTTAGCTCATTAAGATACTCCTTCATTGATACTATTTATGCAAACCTAATAATTTCTAGTCAAGGGCTTCTCTCGCCTTCTGTGCTGACTTTTCAATTTTTTCCTGAGCTTTCTTTGCCCCTTTCGAAGCCATTTCTTCTGAAGCAGTAATCCCTTTTTTAGCCTTTTCGGCAGTCGATTCTCTAATATCATCAAATTTTGAAACAGCTGTTTTTATCTGCCCTTCTGCTCTTTCAATAAATCCCTGAAAATTCTCAGATATTTCATCAGACTTTTCTTGCAATACTTTCCGGGAATTTTTTTCAAATTTTTTGAACTCTTTTGATGCCTTTTTACGCATCTTTTTACCGTCTTCGCTAGTAAGGTAATACCCGGCAAATCCTCCGGCAATAACACCTAATCCAAATCCTAATCCAAATTTTGTTCCATTTTTCATAATTATACTTTTATCTGTTTTTAAAAATTTTTTTCTGCTCTTCAAGCAGTTTACGTCCTTTTGCGATAATCTTCCAATATTCATCCAGGCCTTCAGTTTTCTTTTGCTGTTCTGAATTTCCATCCTCAAGGATTAACCGCACGGACAATCTAACTTTTTTCAAAGCCGTCAAATGCGTAGTTACTGCCTGGTCGATTTCGCTCGACCCGGCTTTTATACTTAACTCAATTTCACGAATATTTTCGTTTACTGAGTCTAACATGGCTTTACTCTCTTCAAGGAGATGTTCATTACTTGACATATTGACTAAACGGCATTTTGGTGTAAATTGTTCATTTTGAATCAATTGCGACAATAACCTCGCTTTCTTTGATTCATTCCTGATTTATTTTTATATTCATCAATATTCGTACCAGTTTAAAATAAAAACATATGAACCCAACAGAAGTGAGAAATCTTGTCCGAAAAGTGAAAAAGTATAAAGAAGTTAAAGAGAACACACTTGAGTACAGAAAATCCTGGAAAGATCAATTGAAAAATGACATCATCGAAGGCCTGGAAGAGATGGTCGAGTTAAGTGGTCTGGAGGCTAAAGTAATATCGAAGACACAAATTGAAAATCTGGAAGCTGTCGTTTTGACACTTGGAGAATCAAAGAGTGGACTTTTCCATAAAGTAAATGAAAAAATTGATCGCCATATGATTAAGCATAATGGCAGTTTACTCTATCAGCAGCTCTTTAATGGAAAGATCATGGTCATGATTAATTATCCATATATCGAGAATTACGGTCAACCCCAACAACCTAAAACACTGGCAATTTATCGACCTGAGGAACTCAAAAAGCCATACCTTATTCGACATATGGAGGAGTTTATTTCTGAAATTACACTCATGGAAGATTTTGATGATGACGAACCCAATCAGAAAATTGGCTTTGAACTCAACTTTCAAGATGAAAAGGAATAGGACTTGGTTTATTATAAATAAAAAAAGCGGCTGAAATTCAGCCGCTTTTTTTTTACTCATTCTAATAAACTTTCTTCTATTGAAAGATCACCATTTTCGATTGAACAGCTCCACTTGAGAATCCAACACGAAGTATATATTGCCCACTAGCTAAACCATTTCGGCGCACAAAATCATTTTGGACATTGATGCCACGACGTTCACGCATCACCTTGCCTTGCATATCGACCAATTGCCAGTCCGTAATGAATTCATCTTTTTCAGACTGAATACGCATGACGTTCAAAGCAGGTGTCGGAGCCACCGTAAATTGACTTTGTGTCAGATTCTCGGCGGATGAGGTTTCTTCACAATCTAAACCTAAAACTACACAAGCCCGAGGAGCGAAGTATCCAATAATCGTATCTAAATACGTTCTGCCTTTTTCTGCACTCATTCCCGGATTAGTCATAATTCCATTGGCGTGATTCACATTTTCATCGGGGTTCCACCACTGCCATGGAGCCGAATCGTCGGGCCCTGATGTTCCAATAATCGGGTATAATCCATCAAAACCATCATTTCTGCTGTTCGCTACATCCGAAAAGTCATTCTCGAAAGTCATTCCGGCAAAAGCATCATTATTACCAAAACCATTAACAAACTCCTGAACGGTATAGGCTCCAAAGACTTCTACTACGGGCAGGTTGAAACCCGGAACCAACAAAATATCGCCCATGTAGGGTGCATTTGGATCGGTAGGTACATGGTAAGAAATGATAGGAACCTGACCCGGGTCAATCCAAGACGTATCGCCACATGCACCTCCCATATTTACAGAAAGATTAAAGTCAGCGCTGTAACCGACGTGATTGGGGTAATTTAAGGTGTCACCCGCTGGAAATCCTGGGAAATTCTGAGGAACAACTCCCACAGAGTCACAGTTTATATCACCATTAACTGCTTCTAACACCATTGGGAAAGGCTGCCCTCCTACTTCGGTTAAGAACTTGCCGCCAGGTGTTGCAGGAATTTTATTGTAATCATCCAAAACAGCCGTGTTTAAGGTAACATACCCACCGGTACCGCTTCCCCAAAGGACAATTTTATCAGTGTCTACGCCATATTCATTACCAGCTTCGGCTGCATTTCGACGAAAGAACTTTATCGCTGTCCGTGCATCCTGCACACCGCGATAAGCTGCATTAATCAAAGTGAAAATTCGCTCCTCTTGCTCCTGGGCAGTCGGATTCCAACCCAATCTGTAGCTAGCACAAGCTGTAACGTATCCCATGCGGGCTAAACGATTTGCCACTTCAACGATGGCTGAATCTGTGCGCGTTCCTCCTGTACTTCCGTTTTGCGGATGAGGCAGAAAGTTGCCTGTATGAAAGATAATCACCAACGGGCGTTCAGTTGCCGTGTCGCCTACTGGTTGATAAAAGTCCAGCTTTAATTCCTCGGGAATAGCTTCTCCCACCACAGGAAGCGCCAACACGGTTGCATTGACACCATAAGTCACATCTCGAGTGACCTCCACTTCTGAAAACACCTCGTCAACGTATCGGGTCTGAGCTGACAAGAGAGAACCCAGAAGTAAAAAGAGAGCAATTAGTGTAATTGTTTGTTTCATATGATTTGTTTTGGTTAGCAAATAAGACTAATCTAAGTTTTTCCAGTCGTAAGTTAGTGAAAAATAAGCCAAACGACCAATCCTTGGACCACCATAAGTTTGAAATTGTTGGTTATTTAGGATATTTGTTGCTCCAAACTTAAAGGTGGTATTTATAGACTCAGCTCTCCAGCTCAATTGTCCATCCAACAATTGATAGGTGGGAATAAAGCCAGTGAACTGAGGAGACCCCTCAAATAAAAAACCTTGAATCCACTTATAATTAAAATTAAAACTTAAATTCTTTATTGTCCCTCCGAAAACATCCAATATTAAATTTCGACCGCCAAATCCTATATTGAATTTATGCTCTGGAGTGTTAAAGGCTGGGATAATCGGATCTTCTTCTATCGAATTGAGTCGATTCCACGAGTAATTACCTGTCAAGCTATACTTCCCAAAATAATACTTTAAACTCACATAAGTCCCTTGCGTGGTAATGCGCTGCTCGGAGTTTGCTGAATATCTAAATACCTGTAAATCTTCAAGCAATCCAAAATCACCTATATCTGCATCTATTCCAATATTAAAGCCTAAAAAGTTACGATAAAAGTTGTAATAATAACCCGCATCGATGAAAACATCGTTCCATAAGATCGTCCGATAACCTAACTCAAAGGTTTGTACCTGTTCGGGTTGAATCGGATCAATATTGAAGTAAGATAAGGTGTCGGTATTAAGCGTGTTCCGATAGTCAGCAAAAGACTCCAGGGTGGCCAACGAATCGACCCCTGTAAGGTTTCCGGATAAAATAGCCGGCCCCACATCGAGAAATAAATACTGGTCAGATAAAGTCGGATTGCGTACCGCCGAAGAAAAAGAAAACCGAAAATAATTGTCGGGGATGGGATTCCAAACTAAACTCAAAGCCGGACTATATACAAAGTCAAAGTTTTGGTTTTTATCGACGCGTAAAGATGCACTTAAGGTCAACTCCTCTTCGAAAAACATTTTGTCAAATCCAGTATAGAAACCATACTCAAAATTTGAAATTGTGGTTCCAGCCGTATCTACAAAAATAGTACCATCCGAGTTCGGACGATATAAACGCGAGCTAAAACCTGTACGGAAATTATCCAGCCAAGAAATATCCCACTGATACTCGCCTTGGGCGTGGTATAATGCGGAGCGATCGAAAAATAAGGTCCCTTCCTCCTCTGCATTGTTTTTAGAAGTCGTTAATCGTTGGAACTCCGCGTCGAACTCTTCTGTGCCCGGAGTCAAGTATCCTCCGTCCGCATTTGCAAAAGATTCGGCTAGTTGATGCCACCTTTGCAAAGAATCCGAAAAGGTCCTGAACCACTCTTCTGCCGCTCCATTGTCAAAGTCAAACCCTCCTGTTTCCGGATCAAACACTAAGTCAGGATATCCATTTTCTCGCATTCGGCCGCGAATGTTCCCTAATCCGGGGGAGCGCCAGAATCGCCGATAATCCAAGCCCCAGTCTTCATTAGTTTTAGCATTTTGCTGAAGGCGCAGTGCAGTAGCATAGGGGTCATAGGAGTTGCCTGCATCCTCATGGGTGGCATAAGCTCGCAAAAAGAATTTATTGGGCTTTCTCCACTCTAATCGATTCTGGAAGAACAAAATATTATCCAATCGAAACCGATTGTCCCCCTGATAAACTGTCGTACCCGATCCAAAATTGGACGCCAGCTCAAGAACAGAAGACTCGGCCTCCTTCTCAGGATTAAGCCGGAAGCTAAACACAGCATTTGCTTTAATATTTTCCGTTCGATAATCCACCAAATCAATTTCTCGATAGCCCGTTCTAAAAAAGGTGCCTAAACCCGCAGAATTACCCCACGGAGTAGCACCGGTGGCGTCATTTACGGGGAAGTATTCGTCCCCATAAATATTGACGGCATCAAAGCCCCCGGGATTATCCTTAGGTACTTCTGAAGCGTCTACCGGGTCGTAGTTATCCGCTTCCCAGTCGTTCGCGGTCAGATACGAGAAATTAACCTTGTAGGCGAAGAAGGGTAATCCTTCTGAATTTTTGACATCGTTCGCCCACCGAATAGCCGTTTCTACCAAACTCCGCTCTCCGACTTTTACCATGGCCCCTAAGCCTTTGTGAATAAAAGGGTCTTTTGTTTGCATATCAATTACACCATTGAAGGCATTGGGACCGTAAAATGCGGAAGCCGCTCCCTGCACTAAGTCCACCTTCAAAATATCCAATTCTGGAGAGCCCAAAAAATTACCCAGTGAAAAATTCAGACCCGGCGATTGATTATCAACACCATCTATGACCTGCAAGGAACGCACCGGGCTCGTAGAATTAAACCCGCGGGTATTAATCACCGTAAACCCCAAACTGGCAGTTGTCAAATCCACTCCTGATAAGTTACCCAGTCCTTCGTAAAAGCTTACCGAGGGCGTCTCTTTAATGGCTAACAAGTCCAGGGTCTCCATACTCAATGGCTCCTTTTTGCGCTCCTCTGATAAGCGCTGGCCCTTGACATTAATTGTTTCCAGAACCAAGCCCCCCTCACTCAACTCAATGCGAAGCGGGTCAGAATAGGCTTGCAATTCCAGCGTCTCTTCGCCATACCCCATGAAATTGATGACCAAGGTGAGCGGGAAATCTGCGCTGGTTTTTAATTCGAATTTGCCATCAAAATCAGTACTTTCTCCATCTCCGGTCTCGCGAACCATTATGGTTGCTCCTATCAAAGGGTCAGAAGTCGATTCATCTATCACCTGCCCCTTGATAACCGTTTGTGCATGCAGATAACTTCCACCTAAAATGGAAAAAATAAAAGCACAAAATAGCCCCAAGCTCTTCTTGAAAACATGTTTATTATCTCTCATACAATGTCATTATGAGAGGACAATTTAAGAAAAAAAATACAGCTTGAACACGAATCATCTAAGTGAAGCCCTTCGAATGATCCCACGACCTATGCTCCATTTTCTTTCTCCAAAAAATCTTTTAAATTATCATTTATCGTCTTCAATACTTCACAGGCCTGATCCTGAGCCGCCTGAGACAGATTATAGGTAGCATGAGAAATCATTTGATCCATAAGTGCCCAGGCCATATGGACTTCGTTCTCTCCCTTTTCAGTTAATGTAACCCGGCTAATCCGACGATCTAATTCATCGCGTTTTCGCTCGACAGACCCCTTCTCTTCCAATCCCTTAACCATTCGGGTCATATTGGCATTATCCTTCATCAAATCCTCAGCCAATTCACTCATGGTCTTGGATTCATTTTTTACTAACACTGACAAAATTCCAAACTCATCTGGATTCACAGCCAGTTCCGACCCATTTAAAATGTCTAGCAGTGTTTTGCGCAAAAGCGACGTCAATAATGTGGCCTGGAATCCGATTGTGGAATCCATATCCATTCGGTTAGAAAGAGCAGCAGATGCATTTGTAGAGCTTTTTGCCATAAAATGTGAATCATTAGAAGTGAATAAACTTCGTGCAAGTGTATTAATAACTGAAAAAAACCATCCCCATTGTTATCAGGTGACGAGTAAAGCTCTTTCTTCGACAAACATGATCTATTTCTCGACAGACTGCTAAAAAGATCATTACCAAAAGAAGGGGGCTTTCAATTTTTTGGGCGTCGCACACGAGCTTACCCTCGTGTGCCGCTATGCTTTAGGCTATCGGTACGGCTCAAAGAGCCGCACTCCTGCGTCCATGCTGCTCGTGTCATTAGCCCTAAGTCCGTTATAGACCGAGTCTTGATCTTATTGCCCACCCCTTCCTTGCTCCTCAATACTAGAGCCAATACGCGCCTTGGCTCTACGCTATAATCCTTCGTAGTGCCTTTATCTGAAAAAAATCTACTGAATTTTTACATACTTATTTAGTGGTAATGACAGTAGACCACAAGCCTCAATGCCCGGAACTTGGCAAACCATTAATTTTCTGAAAATTAAAATAAGTATATAATAGCAGCATGGCCGCGGACCTGCCGCAGCGCTGACGCACAAACTTTACCGCAACGCTTTGGAAATGTCAACTAAAGTTCTTCTTGCTCCAATGCAGCAGCGTCCAGTATTTCTATGTGCCGGCCATCAACCGCAATACTGCCCTCACTTTTAAAATCCGATAAAGTCCGAATCGTAGTTTCTTTTGCCGTTCCTGCCAGAGCAGCCAGGTCATCACGAGATACCGGCAGGCCATCCAATCCTCCATCACGGCACAACTGGAGCAACGCTCTAGCCACCCGCCGCCGAACCGAACTATATGCATAATCTAAAGCTCGGTCTTCCAGTTGGTCTGCATACTCAATAGATCGTTGCATAAAGTACATGGCAACATCCCGCTCCTCAAACATTTTTTGAGTTACAAACTCCTCCGCAATGAAAAGGATCTGTCCCGATTGATCTATCTCTGCCCAACTATTATAGGGTTGTTGTGAAAAAAATGGGCCCGCCCCTAAAAAAGAGGAGGCACATACATAATGGACCATAAAAACCTTCCCATTAGCATGTCTGCGATATACCTTTACTGCTCCTGACTTCACATAATAAATCCCTCGCGGAGGCTGGCCGGCGTGCCATAACTCCTCCCCCTCTTCAGCTGCCTTCTCCTCTCCCGACTCTAACAGTTCTAAAAGAGTTTTCCGCTCTCGATCCGCCGAACGCAAATTCCCCATTTCAGACTTATATTGCAATGAGCGCTCTTGCTCAGTTTCCCGCTTCTTCAAGCGCAGATCGATAGCCTCAAGTAATTCTGTATCATCAAAAGGTTTCATTAGATAATCATCTGCACCCAAACCCATTCCTTTCCGTAAGTCCTCGGGCTCTACCTTTGCTGTTAAGAATATCAAGGGTATAGTTTTAGTCTCAGGCCTTTTCCTCAGAATCTTTAGGACCCCAAACCCATCCAGCTCCGGCATCATCACATCGCACAATATGAGATCTGGCTGCCATTGAACAGCTTCGCTGCAGCCTATTTTGCCATTGGGGGCATCCCGGACGTCATAACCCGTCAATTCGAGAATTTCACAAATATTTTCCCGAACCTCTCCCTGGTCCTCAATTACAAGTACTTTTTTCATTGCGATATTTTTGGTAGCTCCACAAAAAACTGAGTTCCTTCATTTTCTTTGCTTTCGAAAGAAATTGATCCTTTCAATTGCTTCACGTACTGCTGCACGATGTTTAACCCCAATCCGGTTCCCTGAATATGGATTGCATTTGAAGCCCTAAAAAAACGCTCGAACAAATGTTTTTGTTCGCTTGTCGGTATCCCAATCCCCTCGTCCCGAACGGCGAATACCCACTTGTGCTCAAACTCTTGCACACCTAGTTCTATATGTCCATCCGAACAATATTTAATCGCATTGGAAAGTAGGTTGAGTAAGATATTAATCAATATTTGTTTGTCTGAAATGATATATGAATGATCTGACTCTACTGTAATTTTTATATCGGGGTGGGTTTCATACACATCGGAAAGTTGTTCCTTAACTGTATCTAGAAACGGCTGTAATGGGTGTTTTTTCCAATTGACGTCAAGTCCGCCTTCTTCTAATTTACTTATGGACAAAAAGTCATTTAAAATAGCCGTCAAATGCTGAACACTATCTCGAATGCGCTGTGTGTGTCGGACTCTTTTAGCTTGCTGCTCCCCATGAGGATATTTTTCTATAAGCGATGCCGAAGATAAAATCGTACTCAAGGGCGTTCTAAACTCATGAGAAGCTGTACTCACAAAACGGGTTTTTAAATCATTAAGCTCCTTTTCTTTCGCCAGTGTAAGTCGCAGCTGCTCCTCTTTTTTTTCTAATTGCTTATTCGCGGTCAAAAGCTGATTCACTACAGATTCCAGTTCGTTGGTTCGCTCTTCTACCTTTTCCTCCAGCGTGGCATTTACTCGAATGACTTTCTGTTGTGCCTCTTTAATGTCACTCAAATCATGAATAATACCTGTGAATATCTTTTTATGTCCCAACTGAACCTCACTAACCGATAGTCGAAATGGAAAAACAGATCCATCTTTTCGTTTGCCCATCACTTCCCGACCTTTCCCAATTATACGCTTCTCACCTGTGCCATAATAGCGCTTCATATATGAATCGTGCTGAGATTGGTCAGGCTCTGGCATGAGTACATTTATTTTTTTGCCAATCAGCTCTTCAGTACCATACCCAAAAAGCTGCAATGCAGCCGGGTTGACAGATTCGATAAGCCCGCTAACGTTAATCGTGATGATCCCATCTGAAGCCGTATTGATAACAGCTTCCAGACGTTTGGCGTAATAATCATTGAATTTTTTCATTTCCCTCTCTGGATATCGAGCACTCTAATATACTAAGATTGATGTGAATCAATCACCAACATGATCGATATCATTTTGATCTATATAAAGAAGCCATACTTTGAGCATTAAAAATAAAATATGGACACAAATCAACCCGTTAGCTCTCTCATGCGAAAACAACTCGTCACACTTAGTGTCGACGATCCGTTAACAAAAGTACAAACTGTTTTTGACGAAAATGACTTTCATCACATCCCCGTCCTTGATTCCGGCAAATTGGCAGGCATCGTCAGTAAATCCGACTTTCTTTTTTTCCAAAAAGGATTCTCAAAAACGAAACGTGAGGAAGAACTGGAAGCTTTCCGAATGAAGACCCATAGAGTCAAAGAAATTATGACAAAGGGCTTAGCAAAATTAGAACCTACAGATAGAATCAATGTTGCATTAGAGGTATTTAAGGTCAATAGGTTTCATGCCATCCCGGTTGTTGAAAACGACAGTCTCGTAGGTATGATCACTACATTTGACATTATCCGAGCGCTCGCTGAATAATTTTGCGATGGCCAAACCAAAATCAGACATATTACTTTATGGAACGCCCTCTACCACTTTTTTGCATATCAAAAAAGTGGTAGAATCGGTGATTCGAAAAGCAAATCTGCCTGTAATCCTTAAAGAGGTAACAAACATTCAGGAAATTCTGGACGCTGAAATTGAAACGGTTCCTTCCTTGAAAGTTGAAGATCGAGTGTTCAACTTCTCCCAGACTACCGAATCGAATCTCCTTCTGAAAAATGCAATCATTCACTTACTCCAGTCTTATAATTATGGAGACTGGCCATGTATTACCCTACCTTTTGACGATGCTGAATCCATTATAAACCCATTCCTTTATGCTCATCAACTGGCTGATCGGATGCAAGCGTGTCTGGAACTTCAGTATGTCAGCCTTCAACTGCCCGAACAAAAAAAAGCACTGAAATCGCTCATCAAAAAAGTAAAGACGACAAATGAAGAACCCATGGGGCAGATTCTAAGTCGACCGATCATTGGCCATAAGGTAATCCAAGGTCGCATATGTGACCATATAGTTGATTACGTTAAGAAAAATAACCATCGCCCTCTTCTTGTACCTAATACCATATGGGAAAACTGCCAACGGGAAATTAGTCGGATTCAGCCCCATCTATCGGCCCCTTTATTAAGTATTGGTGAAAACGAAATCTACCATTCGAAAATGAAGGCTGAATGGTGGATTGACCCAGAGCGATTAAGTCGAAAGACTTTTCGATCTATTGAGAGAATTTTTGAGTGGTACGATTTAGATATAACAGTCATCGCGTCCAGGAATCAAAAAGCAGCTGTTCTTAACGCACTGAAAGTTTTTGAAAGTGAG
Source organism: uncultured Saprospiraceae bacterium (assembly GCA_964626595.1). Taxonomy (GTDB): domain Bacteria; phylum Bacteroidota; class Bacteroidia; order Chitinophagales; family Saprospiraceae; genus JAWLFI01. Next base: position 394 of record CAZVFU010000035.1, on the reverse strand, counting down.
TATCCGATGAAAATTCACTGGATCGAGAAATCGGGTGCAAAAACGGCTTCCCATACGAATGGAAGGAAAATGATTTTACTTAACTCTTCCCAGATTCACCCCATTTTGAAAAGATCTTACGGTGATTTACAGCAGCTAATTGCAAATACACCCTTTGTAGCTCTACTTCCTGAGGCCAAAGCCCCTACTGGCGGCAGAGGTAGGCGGTTCCGTTCTCGGACACAGCCTAAAACCAAGGAATATGTACCTTCCTAATGCCTTTGGATTTATCTATTTCTATGACTACCCACTCTAAATATCTCATGAGAATTTTTTCCTTCGCTTTTTCAGGCAGAATAGGTCTTCCCCAGATGTGCTGGCTTTTCGTTCGGGTAGCGGGAAGGCCGGACTAGCG
>CAZVFU010000034.1:0-23468 GCA_964626595.1 uncultured Saprospiraceae bacterium | reverse complement strand
TATCATGAGGCCTCAATTCTATCCTTTACCCTTTGCAACTTTAACCTTATTTCGCGTGAGGGATAGTAGCGGCAGGTTGAGAATTGCATCGCGATTCGAAATGCCGCGGAACGCGGTACCTTCATTTAATCATTCCCATTTAATGCAAAAGGATAAGGGTGATCGTGCCGTTTTTTTTATAAAAAACAGATGCCACTGCTTCCGTGCCACTGACTACAAGCGGATAGCCCGCCCCCGAGCTCCGTCGAACGGCGGAACTCCGGGGCACGCCCAAATACATAAAAATCAAGAGATCTGAATGAGGGATTGTAAATTAGTGGTCGCAAAAGGAAACGAAAACAGGGGATATTCGTTTAATATGAAAAGATATGCACGATATAGAGCCATACTATCAATGGCGGGATTTCTACATCGCTTCAGAGGATGAGCGCTCGCCTTTTTATGGACGCATTTACAGTGAATTCACCTTTAGTAATCGAGTGTATAATTATATGATTCATCCGCAGTGGGATGAGTTTGGCTCACCGACTCTTTATTCTAAAATACTCTTTGCACAATACGATTTGGGTTTTGCAATCATAGAGCTGATGGGAGAATGGAATGACTGCATTACGAATGATATCATGTATTTGAAACGGAATATTGTCGATCGGCTTCAAAAAGAGGGGATTCGAAAGTTTATTTTAATCTGTGAAAACGTACTAAATTTTCATGGAGATGAGGATGTGTACTACGAGGAATGGTGGGAAGAGGCGATGGATGAAGAGGGCTGGGTGGTGATGCTGAATCTGCTGGATCACGTCGAGCGTGAGATGGTGGAAACGCAACTGGATAATTACTTATATTTGGGCGACGAATTCAATGATTTTAGCTGGCGGAAATGGCTTCCTCCCCTCCTATTGCCTAAGATTGAAGATATGATCGATCAACGCGAAAAACGAATTACATGATAGAATCTCCCCCCGGGCACCGATCGGGCTTCATCAATATTTTAGGTCCACCCAATGTCGGAAAGTCAACCTTACTCAATGCCTTGGTTGGTGAAAAACTCAGTATCATCACCAGTAAGCCGCAGACGACCCGACATCGGATTCTTGCGATGTATAATGATGACTTGCACCAAATCGTATTTTCTGATACGCCCGGTATCGTGCTTGATCCCGGATATGAGATGCACGAATCGATGAACCGATTTGCTTTGTCGGTATTAGAAGATGCGGATGTCCTACTCGGCATGACGGATATTTACGAGAAACACATCGAGGATAATATAATCATTGAACGGGCGCGCCACCTGAGCATTCCCAAATTTCTTTTGATTAATAAAATTGACCAGGCGGAAGATGAAAAGCTAGCTGAAATACTGAAACGCTGGGAAGCGCTAGATGTATTCGACCGTGTTCTTCCTATCAGCGCTCAGGAAGGAACGGGAGTGGATGAGCTTCTCCAGTTGGTTCTAAGCTTACTTCCGGAAGGTCCGCCGTATTATCCTAAAGATCAGCTCACCGATCGACACGAACGATTTTTTGTCAGTGAGATCATTAGGGAAAAGGTGTTTCTTCATTATCGAAAAGAAATCCCTTATGCAACGGAAGTGGTGGTCGAAGAATTCAAGGAAGATGATGATCGGGAGCGGCCTTTTGCGCGCATCATGGCCTATATATTCGTGGAACGCACAAGTCAGAAGAATATCATTATAGGCAAAGGAGGTGAGGGGATTAAGAAAATTGGCGTAGAAGCCCGCGCAGATATAGAAAAGCTTATTGGCCGGGATATTTACCTGGAGTTACGCGTCAAGGTGCGCAAAAATTGGCGTAACAATGAATCGCTGCTGCGGAAACTCGGCTACATTCACTAGACACATTTATCGAAGAGAATCGTCCGCTTTGCATCTGCCTTCCTGCTGAATTAATATTATCTTTGCGGCTGAAGGAGAAAATATGGATAATATAGTAGCGATTGTAGGACGGCCGAATGTAGGGAAATCAACTCTATTCAACCGATTAATTGGACAGCGAAAAGCCATTGTTGACGATGAAAGTGGTGTGACCCGAGATCGTCAATATGGTGAATGTGAGTGGAATGGTCAGATATTTACCGTGGTGGATACCGGTGGATTAGTTAAGAATTCGGATGATGTTTTTGAAAAAGAAATTGAAAGACAGGTCCACATCGCCATTGAAGAAGCTAAGGTGATTATTTTTATGGTGGATGTTACCACGGGCATTACAGATTTGGATGATCGAGTGGCACATATATTGAGAAGAGCGAATACCGATGTTCTTTTAGCCGTGAACAAAGTAGATAATCCACAACGACATTTGTTGGCCAACGAATTTTATGCCTTGGGATTTGAACGGACTTTTTTCCTTTCCTCTACTTCTGGGAGTGGTACCGGAGATTTACTGGATGAAGTAGTAGATCTTTTGCCCGAGATAGAAGAGATGCCAGAGTTGGATATTCCCAAAATAGCCATATTAGGTCAGCCCAACGTTGGGAAATCATCATTGACGAATGCCCTGTTGGGTGAGGAGCGTAACATTGTGACGGATGAAGCGGGAACGACCCGGGATTCGATTCACTCTCACTACAAAAAATACGACAGGGAGTTTATGCTGATCGATACGGCGGGTATCCGGAAGAAAAGTAAGGTTCATGAAGATATTGAGTTTTATTCTGTTCTCCGCGCTATAAAGGCTATGGAGGAAGCGGATGTATGCGTAGTCATGCTGGATGCTACACTGGGTCTGGAATCTCAGGATTTAAAATTGATCGGAATGGCTGCGCAACGGAATAAGGGAGTCGTGATCGTAGTAAACAAATGGGATTTGGTGGAAAAAGAAACGGATACAGCTCGCGACTTTTCCGAGATCATCCGGCATCGTTTAGCGCCATTCAATGACATCCCCATCATCTTTACATCTGTTACCGAAAAGCAGCGCATCATGAAAGTGATTGATGCCGCTTTGGAAGTAGCCGAAAAGCGCAGACAGCGCATATCTACCTCAGTTTTAAATGACAAGGTCCTAAAAAGCATAGAAAAATATCCACCGCCCGCTGTTCAGGGTGTGTTTGTTAAAATCAAATATTGTACGCAGCTGCCTACCTATTATCCGGCTTTTGCCTTGTTTTGCAACCACCCTCAACTCATCAAAAAGCCGTACCGAAATTACATCGAAAATCAAATGCGATCTCATTTCGACTTCACGGGTGTACCAATTCAAATCTATTTTAGAGAGAAGTAATCATGGAGATAGTTAAGGAGCCCATTCCGGGATTACTGGTCATTAAACCTCAGGTTCATGGGGATGAACGTGGTTATTTTATGGAAAGTTACCAAAAAAGGATAGCTGATAATTTGGGGATTCACGATAATTTTGTCCAGGACAATGAATCCATGTCGGATCGCGGAGTATTGCGCGGACTGCATTATCAGGTTGGCGCTCACGCTCAAAGTAAATGGATTCGAGTCGTAAGGGGATCTGTTTGGGATGTTGCCGTCGATTTGAGAATCCATTCACCCACCTTTGGGCAGCACTTCGGCCTGACCCTTTCAGAAGAGAATAAACTTCAAATGTATATTCCAAGGGGGTTTGCCCACGGTTTTTTGGTATTAACTTCGCCTACGATTTTTTGTTATAAATGCGACAACTATTACAATAGGGAAGCTGAAGCAGGGATCAGTTATGATGACCCTTCGCTGGGTATCTCCTGGCCAGATTTGGCTCAATCCTACATGATTTCAGAAAAGGATAAGAATTGGCCCTCCCTGGAACAATCTCGCAGATCAAAGATCACCTATGAATAAACGAGTTTTGGTTTTAGGAGCAGGTGGACAGCTGGCGCGGGCCGTAGTTGATGAATTAAAAGTGAACGGCATAGACCACCTTGCACTTAGGCAAACCGAATTGGATATATGCAATAAACCCGCTGTGAAAGCAACGGTCGATAAAGTACAACCCAATTGGGTGATTAATTGTGCGGCGTTTACTCAAGTGGATTTAGCTGAAACGCAATCAGATTTAGCCCACTTAGTGAACGCAGAAGCCGTTTCGAACTTAAGTCGGATTTGTAAAGAAGTTGACGCTACCCTTATTCATTTTAGCACAGATTATGTTTATCATAATTCGAAAAACAGCCCCTTAATCGAGACCGATCCATGTAAGCCTAAATCGGTATATGGTCAGTCGAAATTAGCAGGCGAAGACGCCATCCGAAGAACGGGGTGTAAACACTTGATTTTTCGGATTTCGTGGCTTTTTGCTCCCTGGGGAAATAACTTTTTCAAAACCATGTCTCATTTGGGTGAAACACACCAAGAAATTCGCGTTGTCTACGACCAGATTGGAGCTCCTACCTACGCGCCTGAAGTAGCCGCCAGTCTAGCCCGTATTGTGCAAAAGACGGATTCGGAACAATTGAATGAAATTTCGGGAACCTATAATTTGGCGCAAACGGGAGTCGCTTCCTGGTATGATTTTGCCCGTTGCATTATTAAACCGCAATTTCCCGATGCAAAAATTATTCCGGTGCTCACCCGTGAATTTCCCAGACCAGCGCCCAGGCCCTCATATAGCGTAATGAATTTGGAAAAAGTCCGATATCAATTTGACCTTAATATACGACATTGGCAAACATGTGTGGAGGATTGCTTGGATTCGAAGTGGTGAGTTTTTTGTAAATTAGATGAAATAGATTTTAGGTTTAGGATATAACTATTTGGACCAAAGATCGTTTTAGAGTAATCAATTCCTATTCACCTATCATGGCATTTCGAAAAGTCGTCGCATATTCTATTTTTTTGATGCTGTTGTCAAGCTCTGTAGAGTTATTGGCCACACACAACCGAGCAGGTGAAATTCAATTTGAGCAAATTGGAGCACTGACTATTCGAGCCACGGTGATAACATATACAAAAGCATCCAGTGTTCTGGCAGACCGTGATAGCGTTCGCGTCATGTGGGGAGATGGAAATGCAGAGTGGGTACCTCGGGCAAATGGGAATGGGCAAACCTTACCCAATGACACGAAGTTTAACATCTATGTCGCTGAACATACATACGCGGGTCGATCGACATATACCATTTCCATGATGGACCCCAATCGGAACGGTGGGATACTGAACGTTAATCCCCCAAATAGCGAGTCCATCCCCTTTTATATAGAAGCTACCTTCACCTTTCTCAATCCTCAATTTCAGGGATTTAATAACAGTGCTATTCTTCTTCAACCGCCAATTGATTTTGGTTGTGTAGGTCAACGTTTTATCCATAACCCTTCGGCATACGACCCGGATGGAGATTCTCTCGCATACGAACTGGTCGTACCCAAACAAGATGTAGGTCAGGATGTCGACCGTTACAGCTTTCCTAATCAGATTGGTGCGGGAGCAGATAATACTATATTCTTAGATGAAAACACTGGAGATTTCATTTGGGAGACACCTCAAGTTGCCGGAGAGTATAACATAGCGATCCGGATCAAAGAATATCGAAACGGAGCTTTAATCAACTCCTTTATTCGGGATTTACAGATAGATATCCGTCAATGTGATAATGCACCACCCGAGATTGAAGTAGAAGAAGAGATTTGTGTGATCGCTGGGGACACCCTGAATATTCCTATCCAAGTCACAGACCCCGATTTAAATCCACAACAACGCGTTCGTGTTGAGCTTCGTGGGGGACCTTTTGTACAAGATTTTTCACCCGCTATTTTTAACGGACCTGATGATTATGTCGACCAGCCCCTGGATGGGCAATTATTCTGGGCGACAACATGCGAACACATCAGCCCCCAATTTTACTCTATTACTATTCGTGCAGTAGATGACTTTTTTGGTGATAACGGGCTCGCCACCCTAAAAACGATTCGGATCAAAGTAGTCGCACCCCCGCCTAAGAATTTGAGTGCCCAACCCGATCGAGATGAAATTTTATTAGAGTGGGAAGCCCCTTATATCTGCGAAGATCCGGAGGATAATTCTTTCAGAGGATTCACCGTTTGGCGAAAAGAAGGGAGTCGACAATATACCCCAGATACTTGTCAGCCAAATATTAGAGCACAGGGATATGAGCCCATCGCATTTGCACAAACGGAACAGATGGCCGGCAAATACTTTTACATCGATGGAGATGTAGTAAAAGGACGTACATATTGTTACCGGACAACGGCTGAATTTGCTGAATTTTCATCCGCCGGCAATCCCTTTAATCTGAGTGAATCACTCCCATCAGAGGAGGTTTGTGTTCAATTGAAACGAGATGTACCCCTCATGACAAAAGCAAGTATCTTGGAAACCGATCGGCTTTCAGGAGAGATTGATGTGCAGTGGACTCATCCCTTACCGAACGATTTAGATACAATAGAGAATCCGGGCCCTTACAGATATGTAGTTGAAGTTGCTCCATTTGATCAACCTAATCAATTTGCTGCCATTTCAGGAGCTGTCTTCGATGCTTTATCTTTTTCTGAACTTACCGATACACAATATATTCACAGAAACATAAACACGGAGACCGAACAGTATTTTTACAGAGTGGCATTTTATGTTGAAGGCCAGTTTCAAAGTCCATTTGGCTATGCAGAACCGGCCTCAACTATCTTCCTGAGCGGGCAGGGCAGAGATCGAGAAGTCCGACTGAATTGGATGGAGGAGGTTCCCTGGAATAATTTCGCTTATACGGTATTCAGATCAGATGATGCTGGTCAAAACTTTGATTCCATCGGTATGACTACAACCTCTTCATATCTCGATACGGGGGTCGAAAATGAACAAGAGTATTGTTATTTAGTCGAGTCTGCCGGTTTGTATGGGCTGCCCGAATTACCGGAAAATTTATACAACTTCAGTCAGGAGATCTGTGTCATCCCTATTGACACCATAGCCCCATGCCTGCCAAATACAAGTATTTCAAATATTTGTAATGAGGCAAATCCACAAATTACTGATGGCATATTTAGAAACCTATTACGATGGTCATTCAATGAATCGGACTGTTCACCTCAATCGGATTTGATCGGGTTCAACATATACTATTCATCAGATCCTCAAGGGCCCTTTGATCTATTGGCTAGAGTAAATGAAGATATTAGAGAATACACCGACTTTAGCTCTGAAAGCTTCGGTTGTTATGCGCTCACAACATTAGATAGTATCGGGAATGAAAGTGCGCTTTCACCAGTTTTATGTGTCGAAATTTGTCCGGAATACGAACTACCCAATGCATTCACACCGAATGGAGATGGATTTAATGACTTATTTATCCCACGTCAAAACCGTTTTGTTCGCGAAATAGATTTTAAGGTATTTAACCGATGGGGAAACCTGGTTTTTGAAACGACCAATCCCAATATAGAGTGGAATGGGGAAGATTTAAACGGAAAACCATTGCCTGATGGAACATACTTTTATTCAGCACGTTTGTTTTTCAATGGTCAAAGTGGCGGTCAACTTCCCTCAGATGTCAGTGCAGTAAGGAGTGGATATATTGAACTCGTCCGGTAAAAAATAGAGCTTTATGTTTACAGGGATAATAGAACAAACACATCAGATTTTAGATATTCAATCCAAAGGGAAAAATGTGGATTTTTTTCTAAATAGCCCCATTTTAGGTGAGCTAAAGATTGATCAGAGTATTGCTCATAATGGCGTATGCTTAACCGTTACCGAGATCGAAGAAAAAGGCTATTGGGTAACAGCTGTAGACGAAACTCTCAAAAAAACCAACTTACGCCACTGGAAAGTAGGCAACCGTATCAATATTGAACGCAGTCTAAAGGCAGGCGACAGACTCGATGGCCATATGGTTCAGGGTCATGTAGACACTATGGCCATTTGCAAAGAAAGAAAAGAGGTCGACGGATCCTGGCTTTTTAGTTTTGAATTTCCGTCAAAGCATCAGCTCCTTTTAGTTGATAAAGGTAGTATATGTATAAATGGCGTAAGTTTAACCGTAATAGAAGCTCAGTCCGACACCTTTTCTGTGACTATCATTCCCTATACCTATGAATTTACCAATTTTTCCGACCTCATGACGGGAGATAAGGTAAACCTTGAGTTCGACGTTCTTGGAAAATATATTCAGCGAATGCTCAATCCTTATCTGGAAAAACTATCACCAAAATACAGCTCTCAATAGCTATTCTTATATTAAGAATTCTGAATAGCGATGGAATACAGCTCCAGAGGATAATAGAATCGTTAAAATTCTTCACCTCTCACCCAATTTATATAGTTTTAAAATGATTAGGCATTTACAAACTGGGCATACCAAAAAATACCCTGAATTGAGGAAACTCAATTCAGGGTATTCAATACTACATTAAAAATGGGAACATTTTATTCAGCCGCCTCTTCACTTTCTTCATCAAAAAATGCGGCATCTTTTGCTTCCATTTCTTCTTTGAGTCCAACCTTGTAATTTCGGAACTCGCGAAGTCCTGTTCCTGCTGGGATTTGCTTCCCAACAATTACATTCTCCTTCAGACCCAGCAAACCATCTTGTTTTGCTCCAATCGCTGCTGTACTTAAAACTTTTGTCGTTTCCTGGAAAGAAGCTGCAGATATCCAACTTTCAGTTCCCAGAGACGATTTCGTAATTCCTTGTAATACGGGCTTAGAAGTGGCAGCCACTGCGTCACGCACTGAAACTAATTCTAAATCATTTCGCTTTAGATAAGAGTTAACTTCACGCAATTTTCGCATAGAAATCACTTGTCCTGGACTCAACTCATTACTTCCGCCTGCATCCTCAACAACTTTTTTATCCCAAATCCAGTCATTTTCTGCGAAAAAGTCGTACCGTTCGACGGCTTCACCTTCCAGAAGACTCGTGTCACCAGGATCCTCAATTTGAACCCGACGCATCATCTGGCGAACAATAGTCTCAATATGCTTATCATTAATAGTAATACCCTGTGACCGGTAAACCTCCTGTACGCCGTTAAGTAGGTATTTCTGGACTGCATATGGACCTTGAATATCAAGTATATCTTTTGGAGCAATAGCGCCATCTGACAACTGCATACCAGCCTTAACATAATCATCTTCCTGAACCTGAATATGCTTAGACAACCCAATCAAGTACTTCTTCTTCTGTTCTGTTTTCTCATCAATGATGAATACCTCTCGGTTTCCACGCTTAATTTTTCCAAATTTCACTATACCGTTGATCTCAGCAACTACAGCTGGATTTGAAGGGTTCCGTGCTTCAAAAAGTTCTGTTACACGTGGGAGACCACCCGTAATATCAGAGATACTACCCCCAGAGCGCGGAATCTTAGCGATTCGCTCCCCTGACTGTATCTCATCCCCATCTTCAACCTGAAGATAGGCGCCTACGGGTAGATTATAAGACTTAATCACCTCTCCATCAGCGGAAACAATGTTCAGTTCAGGGATTTTCCGTTTTTTCTTAGATTCGATAATAATTCGATCCTCATTGCCGGTTTGATCATCCCGCTCCGTTCTGAAGGTCACCTTGTTTTCTAAATCCTTATACTGTGCTATTCCACCAAATTCAGAAACAATAACTTTATTAAAGGCATCCCAATCAGCTATTTTATCTCCTTTCTTTATCTTATTACCCTCTTTAACATAAAGAGTGGCTCCATAAGGAATATGACTAGTCGTTAGAAGTCGGTTAGTACCTTCTTCATATAACCGCAACTCACCAGAACGACTAATTACAACTTCTGTAGGCTTATTCCCACCAGAATAGGTGACCGTTTTCAGATCGTCCATTTCGATGACAGCATCATACTGAGCAACAATCTCTGACTCTGACTTAGAAACCGATGCCACACCACCCACGTGGAAAGTTCGAAGTGTAAGCTGCGTACCCGGTTCACCAATACTTTGAGCGGCTATAATACCTACAGCGTCTCCTTTTTCTGCCATTCTACCGGTGGCCAGGTTTTTACCGTAACATTTTGCACATACCCCCCTCTTCGTCTCGCAATTGAGTACAGATCGAATATGAACGGCTTCAACGCCAGCTTCCTCAATATTTCGGGCCATACTGGGAGAAATATATTCGCTGGCATCAATAATCACCTCCCCGGTTTCAGGATGAGTAACATCCAGAAGCGTAAATCTACCTACAATTCTATCGTGAAGAGATTGAATTATTTTATCATTTTCTTTAAGAGCTGTAACTTCAATTCCACGCAGCGTTCCACAATCTTCTTCAGAAATCACAACATCTTGAGAAACATCAACTAACCTTCTAGTAAGGTATCCAGCATCAGCAGTTTTCAATGCCGTATCTGCAAGACCTTTCCGGGCACCGTGTGTAGAAATAAAGTATTCCAAAACAGAAAGTCCATCTACGAAATTGGACAAAATAGGGTTTTCGATAATTGCTCCACCAGAATCACCAGATTTTCTCGGCTTGGCCATCAGCCCACGAAGACCGCAAAGCTGTTTAATTTGCTGCTTTGATCCCCGAGCTCCTGAATGAAGCATCATGTATACAGAATTAAACCCTTTTTTATGTGCCGCTAACTCTTGCATCAAAGTATCCGTTATGGTATTATCAGCAAAAGTCCATTTATCAATGATCTGATTATATCTCTCATTATTGGTAATAAGCCCCATGTTGTAATTGTCCCATACTTCATCGACCTCATCTTGGGCACTCTTAAGCATCGTTTCCTTGTTAGATGGATCGATAAGATCTCCAAGGTTAAAGGACAAACCGCCACGATAAGACCAGTAGAATCCAGCATCTTTAATTCCATCCAGAAAGACTGCTGTCTGTCTAAAATCTGTGCGGTCAATAATATTGGCAATTACCTTTTTAATATTCTTTTTAGACAGTTCTTGATCTACGAAGGGCACTCCCTCGGGTACAATTTCATTAAATAAAACCCGTCCGACAGTTGTTTCAATGACCTCTGCTTTAACAGATCCGTCTTTTTGTCCAACGGGAACTCTAACTTTTATCGCCGCATGAAGATCAACTTTTTCCTCATTGAAGGCTATTCTAACTTCTTCAGCTGAATAAAATTTCATACCCTCACCCTTCACAGGGTCATCTTCAGTAGATGGCTTATGTTTCGTCAAATAATATAGTCCAAGTACCATATCCTGAGAAGGTAAGGTAATTGGAGATCCATCCTGTGGATTCAACATGTTGTGAGAGGCCAGCATTAAGACCTGCGCTTCGAGAATAGCAGGCTGACTTAAGGGTACATGAACCGCCATCTGATCACCATCAAAGTCAGCATTAAATGCACTACAGGCCAAAGGGTGCAGCTGAATCGCTTTCCCTTCCACAAGTCTGGGTTGAAATGCTTGAATTGATAACCTGTGAAGCGTGGGCGCCCGGTTTAATAAGATCGGATGACCTTTAAGTATATTATCAAGGATTTCCCAAATCACAGGCTCTTTTCGATCTACTAATTTTTTAGCAGACTTAACTGTTTTTACAATACCACGTTCGATAAGCTTCCGTATGATAAAAGGCTTAAATAGCTCTGATGCCATACCTTTCGGAAGGCCACATTCGTGCAATTTCAAGTCTGGTCCAACTACAATAACTGAACGTCCTGAATAATCAACACGTTTCCCCAAAAGATTTTGACGAAAACGTCCTTGTTTACCTTTCAATATATCAGAAAGAGACTTCAATGCTCGTCCACCCTCGGCTTTCACCGCATTAGACTTTCTGGAATTATCAAATAACGAATCTACAGCTTCCTGCAGCATTCGTTTCTCGTTTCTCAAAATAACATCAGGCGCTTTAATTTCCAACAAGCGCTTTAATCGATTATTCCGGATGATCACCCGTCGATAGAGGTCATTCAAATCGGAAGAAGCAAAACGTCCCCCGTCCAATGGAACCAAAGGTCTAAGTTCTGGAGGTATTACCGGTAAATACTGGATAATTGACCATTCGGGTCTGTTTTCGATCCGAGATTGGCCATCACGGAAAGCCTCTACCACTCTCAATCGCTTCAAGGCCTCAGATTTTCTTTGTTGAGAAGTTTCTGTAGAAGCTTGGTGTCGAAGAGCATATGCTAAAGCCGATAAATCCAATCGCTCTAATAAATCATGAACAGCTTCTGCTCCCATCTTAGCAACAAACTTCTCTGGGTCTGAATCATCTAACATCTGATTCTCTTTGGGAAGAGATTCTAAATGTTCAAAATACTCTTCTTCCGTCAACAAGTCCATCTTCATGATACCTTCAGCCTCTTTCAACCCAGGCTGAATAACCACATAGCGCTCATAATATATAATAGATTCCAGTTTCTTCGAACTTAAACCTAAAAGATATCCAATCTTATTGGGTAGTGATTTGAAAAACCAAATGTGGACAACTGGCACGACTAAACGAATGTGTCCCATCCGCTCACGTCGCACTTTCTTTTCAGTCACTTCTACCCCACAACGATCACAAACGATTCCTTTATAACGAATGCGCTTGTATTTTCCACAATAACACTCATAATCTTTAACCGGGCCGAAAATTCTCTCGCAAAAGAGTCCATCTCGCTCCGGCTTATATGAACGATAGTTAATTGTTTCGGGCTTCAGCACTTCACCGTAACTCCGTTCCAGGATATCATCCGGAGAACAAAGCGTTAGCGTAATGCTATCGAAGTTCGATTTAGGTTGAAGGCTACTTTTCTTGAATGGCATATATGGTGGATTCTAATTAATCAAATTTGATATCGAGAGCTAATCCTCGCAGTTCATGAATCAATACATTAAATGATTCCGGAATTCCTGATTCAGGCAGGTTCTTTCCTTTCACAATGGCTTCATAGGCCTTAGCTCGACCTTGAATGTCATCTGACTTAATAGTCAATAACTCACGCAATATATTAGAGGCTCCAAATGCTTCCAGCGCCCAAACTTCCATCTCACCAAATCGCTGTCCACCAAATTGGGCTTTACCTCCAAGTGGCTGCTGCGTAATTAATGAATATGGTCCAATAGACCTAGCATGCATTTTATCGTCAACCATGTGGGACAATTTCAACATATAAATCACACCCACGGTGGCTTGCTGATGAAACCGATCTCCTGTTTCACCATCGTACAAATAAGTTTGACCCAAACTTGGGAGTCCGGCTTTATTCACGTACGTCTCAATTTCATCCATGCTAGCACCATCAAAAATTGGGGTAGAGAACTTAAGGTTTAATTTTTCACCAGCCCATCCGAGAACGGTTTCAAAAATTTGACCTAGGTTCATCCGAGATGGCACACCAAGTGGATTTAGAACAATATCTACAGGAGTTCCGTCTTCTAAGAATGGCATGTCTTCCATTCTTACAATACGAGAAACAATACCCTTATTACCGTGACGCCCCGCTAACTTATCACCGACTTTTAGCTTACGCTTCTTGGCCATGTATACTTTAGCCAGTTTCAAAACTCCAGAAGGCAACTCGTCACCGATGCTTATATTGAATTTTTCTCGCTTATAACGTCCAGTTTCTTCATTGACCTTCAGATTATAGTTATGAAGCAAACGACCTATTAATTTATTTGTCTCATCATCTGTCGTCCAGCCGCCATAATCAACCTGAGTAAAGTCAAGATCCATCAAGACTTTCTGAGAGAATCGCTTTCCTTTTGGAATTAGCTCTTCATTATAAATAGACATTACACCTTGAGAGGTCTTATTTTTAACTAAAACCATGAGCTTATCGATAAGAACGGTTTTAAGCTCGTTGAGTGTAATTGCAAATTGCTCATCCAATTTGGCCAACAATTCTTTCTCCTGTGCCTTTTGGAATTTATCTTTTTTAGCTCGTGCAAATAACTGCTTATCTATGATAATACCCTTTGTTGAAGGAGGGGCCTTCATGGAAGCATCTTTAACATCGCCGGCCTTATCACCGAATATGGCACGCAAAAGCTTTTCTTCTGGAGTAGGATCAGATTCACCTTTAGGGGTGATTTTTCCAATAATAATATCACCTTCTTTCACCCAGGCTCCAACTCTAATCACGCCATTTTCATCAAGATCCTTGGTAGCTTCTTCACTTACATTTGGAATATCATTTGTCAACTCCTCTTCACCCAATTTAGTGTCCCGAACATCCATTTCAAAGTGTTCGATATGCAATGAGGTGAAAGTATCTTCCCTAACTACTCGTTCAGAAAGGACAATAGCATCTTCAAAGTTATATCCCTTCCAGGGCATAAATGCTACTTTCAGGTTTTGCCCAAGGGCTAACTCTCCCTTATCTGTAGCATAACCGTCGCAAAGAATCGTTCCCTTTTCAACACGATCGCCTTTTGTGACAATCGGCTTCAGGTTGATACAAGACCCTTGGTTAGTTCGTCTAAATTTAATCAGCTTATAACTCTTGATGTTATCTTCAAAAGAGATGAGTTCTTCCTCTTCATCCCGATCATACCGAATCACGATTTCATTCGCATCAACATAGTCGATAACCCCCGGGCCTTCCGCATTGATCATCATGCGTGAATCTCTAGCCACTTTGCCTTCGAGACCTGTACCTACTACTGGAGAATCAGGCTTCACCAGTGGAAGAGCCTGACGCTGCATGTTTGATCCCATCAATGCACGGTTTGCATCATCATTTTCGAGAAATGGTATCAAAGAAGCTGACACCCCAACAATTTGGTTCGGTGCAACGTCGATATATTCAATGTTATCGGGTTCTAAAACCGGAAATTCGCCGTGCTCTCTACACTTAACGCGATCCGTAAGAAAGGCTCCTTTTTCATCAATAGGCGAATTCGCCTGTGCAATTTTTTTATAATCTTCGCCCTCTGCAGACAAGTATTTCGGCTCTCCTGAAAGTACGACGTTTCCATCATCTACATGTCGATATGGAGTTTCCAAGAATCCCATTTTATTCACCTTCGCGTGAACACATAAGGTGGATATCAAACCGATATTAGGTCCTTCAGGGGTTTCAATTGTGCATAGACGACCATAGTGAGAATAGTGAACATCACGAACCTCGAAACCCGCTCTTTCTCTCGATAACCCCCCTGGTCCCAAAGCAGATATTCTTCGCTTGTGGGTAATTTCAGACAGTGGATTCGTTTGATCGAGAAATTGTGATAATTGGCTAGTTCCAAAGAAGGAATTAATCACAGAAGATAATGTGCGGGCATTGATTAAGTCAATCGGTGTAAAGACCTCGTTATCTCGGACATTCATTCTCTCTCGTATGGTTCTGGCCATACGAGCCAAACCTACTCCAAATTGAGCGTAAAGTTGCTCACCGACAGTACGCACACGACGATTACTCAAATGATCAATATCATCGAGTTCTGCATTTTGGTTAATTAAACGCACGAGATACTTAACGATATTTATCATATCGTCTTTAGTTAGAACGAGTGTATCCTCAGGTACATCTTGCTTTAACTTGGTATTAATCTTATAACGTCCGACATCGCCCAGGTTATAGCGTTTATCAGAGAAGAACATTTTATCAATAATTCCCCGGGCTGTTTCCTCATCGGGTGGGTCTGTTCCTCTCAATTGACGATAAATATATTGTACAGCTTCAATTTCAGAGCTCGATGGATCTTTTTGAAGAGTGTTGTAGATAATAGAATAATCTTCTTCCACATCTTCTTTCTGAAGAACTACGATATCCGTATCTGCTTCAAGTATCAGGTCAATATTGTCTTTATCTAAAACAACATCGCGTTCTAGAATAATTTCATTTCGTTCAATGGAAACCACTTCACCCGTATCCTCATCAACAAAATCTTCTACCCATTTTTTCAAAACACGGGCAGCAAGTTTTCGACCAATAGATTTCTTAAGTTGCGTTTTGTTGGCTTTGATCTCCTCAGAGAGATCAAACAATTCAAGGATTTCTCTATCGGAATCATAACCAATAGCGCGCAAAAGCGTAGTTATAGGGAATTTCTTTTTACGATCAATATAAGCGTACATGACCGTGTTAATGTCGGTTGCAAATTCCATCCAAGAACCCTTAAATGGAATTATTCGGGCAGAATATATTTTGGAGCCGTTAGGATGAAAAGATTGGCTAAAAAAGACGCCTGGTGAACGGTGTAATTGAGAAACAATAACCCGCTCAGCCCCATTAATAACAAAAGTACCTTTCGGTGTAATATTTGGAATATTTCCGAGAAATACGTCTTGAACTATAGTTTGGAAATCAATATGCTCTTCGTCATTACAAGAGAGTCTTAATTTCGCTTTAAGGGGGACACTGTAAGTTAGCCCTCTTTGCATACACTCTTCAATGGTATATCTTGGAGGATCAATAAAATAATCAAGAAATTCAAGAACGAAAATATTTCGTGCATCTGTAATGGGAAAATTTTCCTGAAAAACCTTGTAAAGTCCTTCATTCATTCTGTTCTCTGGCGTAGTGTCTAATTGGAAAAACTCCATAAATGAGTGAAGTTGAATTTCCAATAGATCCGGGCTGCCGCCTGCCATATTAATTTTCCCGAAATTAATGCGCTCAAGGCTATTCGAGTTCATTTTGCCATTAGATGCCATCTAAAGATATTTTAATCGGATGTTCAAAATTCATTTGAGAGTCAAATACTGTTCCATCAAAATTGGGAAATGAACTCGCAAATGTAAAAGTATACAACGAAGGGCTTAACCAACTTAGTTCACTAAGTCGGTTAAGCCTTGTCATTATTGCGTAAAGGTTGCTTTCAACCTCGGCATGAAATAAGGTTACTTTAATTCAACCTCAGCGCCTACTTCTTCCAAAGCAGACTTTATAGATTCAGCCTCTTCTTTCGGAAGGGCTTCTTTCAATGTAGCCGGAGCTCCGTCAACTAGTTCCTTAGCGTCTTTCAAGCCAAGACCTAATAGGTTTTTAACTTCTTTAACGACTTTTAGTTTTGCAGAACCTGCACTGTTTAGCACAACATCAAATTCTGTTTTCTCCTCAGCAGCACCATCGCCGCCTCCAGCTGCACCACCAGCAACAGCTACTGCTGCAGCTGCGGGTTCGATACCGTATTCTTCTTTTAATATGTCAGCCAACTCATTTACCTCCTTAACTGTAAGGTTTACAAGTTGTTCTGCCATCGCACTCAAATCTGCCATTTTGTTTAGTTTTTATTGTTCGAAAATTTTTATTCACCTAGATTCATATCGAGGCGCGAAAAGCTTGGAAGCCAAATTTAATTATGCCTCAGCTGCTTTTTTTTCTTGAAGGGCTTTAACAAGACCAGCAATGGTCTTACCTCCTGAAGAAAGAGCACTGATAACATTTTTAGCAGGAGATTGCAGTAAAACTACAACTTCTCCAATCAAATCCTCTTTAGATTTCAATTCACTCAAAGGTTTGATCTGATCATCACCTTCATAAATATCAGCCTGAATATAGGCTGCTTTAAGAATGGGACGCTCGTGATCTTCTCTGAATTCCTTGAGAACCTTGGCCGGAAGATTAGCCGTATCTGTAAATAGAAGAGCCGTTGGACCTTTAAAGAAGGGATAAACCGCTTCAAATTTGCGATCACTTTCAAACTCTTCTAAAGCTTTTATAGCTAATTTATTTTTAACCACTTTCATTTCTATCCCTTTCTCATACAGCCGACCTCTTAGGTCAGTCACCTCACCTACGGTCATAGCTGATGCATCAGTTAGATAGAAAAACTCGGTGCTTTCAAATTTATTCTTAAGCTCCTCTATTGCGGTTGCTTTTTCTTGACGTGTCATTTTATTTAAATTTTAAGGGGATTAAATAGACTTCGGATCTACTTTAATGCCGGGACTCATTGTACTTGCAACTGTCACAGAACGCATGTAAATCCCTTTCGAGCTTACAGGCTTCATCTTATTTAATGTGCTAAGTAATTCCCTTGCATTTCCTTCTAATTGTCCAGCAGTGAAAGATGTTCGACCAATGGAGGAATGAATAATTCCAAACTTATCAACTCTAAAGGCAATCTTACCCCCTTTAACATCATCTACTGCACCAGCCACATTCGGAGTAACTGTACCTGACTTGGGGTTAGGCATAAGACCTCTTGGGCCCAACACTCGACCTAAGCGGCCAACTTGCGCCATAACCTGGGGCATAGCAATTACAACATCAAAGTCCATCCAGCCATTTTGCACCTTCTCGACATATTCATCCAGTCCTACATAATCAGCACCAGCATCCTTAGCTTCCTGCTCTTTTTCAGGAGTACAGAATACTAAAACTCGTTTGGTTTTACCTGTTCCATTGGGTAATTTCACAGTTCCCCTAATAGCTTGGTCTGCTTTTCTGGGATCAACTCCAAGTCGAACATGTACATCAACGGAAGCATCAAACTTCGTCATATCCACTTCCTTAACTAAAGCCATTGCTTCACCTAAAGGATATAATTTAGTACTGTCAACCTTTTCGTTAACTTCTTTTCGTTTTTTAGTTAATTTTGCCATTTATAGAAATTTTGAGGTATAGCGCCCTAGTATGAGCTTCCTCTATTTGAAATAATATACTTAATTCGCTTCTGTTTTTTCCCATGGTGGCTTTCCTGTAACAGTAAGCCCCATACTACGGGCAGTTCCAGCAACCATCTTCATACCCGACTCAACATGAAAAGCGTTTAAGTCGGAAAGCTTATTTTCGGCAATTTCGCGAATTTGATCCCAATTCACTTTTCCAACCTTAATTCGATTGGGTTCGCCTGAACCACTTTTTAGTTTTGCCGCTTCTAAAAGTTGAGCCGCTGCTGGTGGAGTTTTAATGATAAACCGAAAACTCTTATCCTTGAACACCGTAATGTCCACTGGTAATAGTTGGCCCTGACGATCCTGCGTTTCCGCATTAAACCGTTTACAAAACTCCATGATATTAACGCCCTTAGCACCCAAAGCGGGGCCCACGGGTGGCGCTGGATTTGCTGCTCCACCGCGCACCTGTAATTTTATAAAACCTTCAATTTCCTTTGCCATGGTCTATTATTTACTTATTAACTTTCTTTATGATTGTTTTTCAACTTGCATAAAATTCAACTCTACCTCAGTGCCTCTTCCAAAAATCTTTACAATGACTTTCAGCTTCTTCTTTTCTTCATTCACCTCCTGAATATCACCGATAAAATCTTTGAAAGGACCATCAATGATTTTAACAGATTCACCAACGATGAATGGTTCAATGAGTTCCTCTGTCATATCTTGAGATGCATCAGCTTTCCCGAGCATTCTATTTGCCTCGCTTTCTCTCATCGGAACTGGATTATCTCTGCCCAAAAAGTGTATAACATTTGGTGTACTTGCGATGGATTGAATGATTTCGCCAGTCAATTTAGACGGGAAAGCTTCAACCAAAATATAACCCGGTAAAATGTTCCGATCAAGGATAACTTTTTTACCGGCCCTAATTTTATACACTTTCTCAGAAGGTACTACAATCTGAGTGACAAAATCTGACCAGCCCGAACGCTGAATTTCCAATTCGATTCGCTCTTTAATCTTTCGCTCTTTGCCGCTAATCACTCGAAGTGAGTACCATCTTTTATCTTCAGACATCTTCTAACTTTAATTGGACAGATCGTAGATAAAGGTAAGTACCTGCTTAGATACCAAATCCATCAAAAAGATTAACAAAGCGATAATGACAGAAGCCACTAGCACAACTCGCGTACTAGAAAGCAATTCTGACCAAGTCGGCCAGGTCACTTTATTGACCAACTCATTATAACTCTCTCTTATGTAAAGTGATATTCGATCCACTGTTTAACAATTTAGCAGGAGAGACAGGGCTCGAACCTGCAACCTGCGGTTTTGGAGACCGCTGCTCTACCAATTGAGCCACTCTCCTAATTAAGGAATAAAATCCTTATATATGAGAAAATTAAGCACCTTAAAAGGTGCTTAACTTTCCCTAAACTTATAGCCAGGCAGTATACTTATACGGCCTTAAACTAGTCTAAGATTTCAGTAACCTGACCAGCACCTACGGTACGACCTCCCTCGCGAATGGCGAATCGAAGACCTTTCTCCATAGCTACTTTGTTGATTAGTTTCACTTCTAGCGAAACATTATCTCCAGGCATTACCATTTCCACATTCTCAGGCAAAGAAACATCACCTGTCACATCCGTTGTACGGAAGTAGAATTGTGGGCGATATCCGTTGAAAAATGGTGTATGTCGACCACCTTCCTCTTTACTCAACACATATACTTCACATTTGAAGTGAGCATGTGGGGTAACAGATCCCGGTTTACAAATAACCATTCCCCGCTTAATATCTTTCTTATCGATACCACGTAATAAAAGACCTGCATTATCACCGGCTTCACCGCGATCCAAAATCTTTCTAAACATTTCAACTCCAGTAATAGTAGAAGTAAGTGGCTTTGCACCCTCTTCCTGCATACCTACGAGTTCTACATTATCTCCAACATTAGTCACCCCGCGCTCAATACGCCCAGTGGCAACTGTTCCACGTCCAGTAATAGAGAATACATCCTCTACCGGCATCAAGAATGGCTGGTCAACCAATCTTTCTGGCTCAGGGATTTCTGAGTCTACAGCTGCCATCAATTCTTCGATTTTCGCTACAGCATCAGCATCACCTTCAAGAGCCTTAAGAGCTGAACCGGCAATAATTTTAATGTTATCCCCGTCAAATTCGTATTGTTCAAGAAGTTCTCTGACTTCCATTTCAACCAACTCCAACATTTCTTCGTCGTCCACTAAATCAACTTTATTTAGAAAGACAACAATTTGAGGAACACCTACCTGACGTGCTAGCAAAATGTGTTCACGTGTTTGAGGCATAGGACCATCTGTAGCCGCAACTACAAGAATGGCACCGTCCATCTGAGCCGCACCTGTTACCATGTTTTTCACATAGTCAGCGTGACCCGGACAATCCACGTGTGCGTAGTGTCGGTTCGCAGTTTGATACTCAACGTGAGCAGTGTTAATCGTAATACCCCGTTCTTTTTCTTCGGGAGCAGCATCAATCGCTTCGTAGTCCATTTTATTGGTTACACCATCACTAGACAACACTGTTGTTATCGCAGCGGTAAGTGTAGTTTTACCATGATCTACGTGACCGATTGTACCTACATTAAGGTGTGGTTTTGACCGTTCGAAAGTTTCCTTAGCCATCGGTTACAAGTTTTTTTACAGTTAATTAATTCGCAAAAGAGTGAAAATCAGCTCTTAGAGCCAATGAAGGGATTTGAACCCTTGACCCCTTCCTTACCATGGAAGTGCTCTACCCCTGAGCTACATCGGCTTACAATTATAGGTCAAGAAAATAGAGACCCGTATGGTTTCACCTCCGTCGATACAGAGGATCAAATCATATTTCGAGCGTTCTCGAAATATATAATATAGTAGGAAGGATTCAAAAAATCCTTTTCACTCTCAATTTGTATCGTGGCCAAATGGACACAGAAATCCGACTGCATAAAACATGCAGCCAAATGGGAGTTAAAAATGAGCGGGCGACGAGACTCGAACCCGCGACCCTCAGCTTGGAAGGCTGATGCTCTACCAACTGAGCTACGCCCGCTTAAAATAACTCCTGTTACATGTGGGGGTGGTAGGATTCGAACCTACTCAGCTAAAAGCAACAGATTTACAGTCTGCCCCGGCTCTCCAACTCCGGCGCACCCCCGCGTTTATAACATTATTTCAATACTATTCAAATAGGTGAGCCAGCAGAGGGACTCGAACCCCCGACCAGCTGATTACAAATCAGCTGCTCTACCAACTGAGCTATGCTGGCTTTTGTCCTATTTAGACCACTTTTCGTTCAAAGCGATGGCAAAAATACAACTTTCCCTGATAGTATAAAACTTAGAGGCCTTTTTTTGTGAAATTCTTTCTCAGAATGAAAGAGATTGCTGCATCGCAAATAAACACAACAGGCCCCAATAGGAAATCATGGGGCTCTAGTCACGACCTTTTTGCCAGTGTATATCTTTACACTACATTAGATCCAAGGGCTTGCTCACTTAATATGAACGCGTCTTCTCTTTTCGCTTAACGAGCTGACGCTTCAGTGTATCTGAAACTTTATCTACTCCCTCTTCAAAAGTTTTGTTTGTGTCACTACTAAAAATGTTATCTCCGGGCACACTGACCAGGATTTCTACAACCTTATCTTTAATTTGCCCCGTATTCTCCAGTTTCAGAGTGACGGTAGCACTTATAATTCTTTCGAAGTACTGTTCCAACTTCCCCACTTTTTGATGGACATATTCCGTTAAGCTATCATCTGCGGTAAAATGTACAGGTTCGATTAAAATTTTCATATTTAACTATTTTTTAGGTGAACTATTCGAATTTCTAGGGTGCGCTTTAGCGTGGGCATTCTTCAATCGATTGATAGAAACCTGGGTGTAGGCTTGAGTAGAACCTAAGCCAGCATGACCCAAAAGTTTTTGAACACTCGATATATCTGCTCCTTCATCTAATAAATGGGTAGCGAAGGCATGCCTAAGCATATGAGGGCTTTTTTTTCTTACGGATGTGAATAAAGAGAGTTCTTCATTCACAACATTGTAAACAGTTTTTGGATTGAGTTTTTGAAAGGAGTGAGAAAAAAATAGAAAATCTGAATTCTGCTCTCTCTTTTGCAAAAACACATTTCGATTTTCAAGATATCGTTTCATTACATCCATAAGTGTTTTGGAAAAAGGAACAAATCGCTCCTTTTGACCTTTACCTATAAACGTAATCCCCTCTGTATCTATTTGGTTGTAGTGCAAAGAAATGAGCTCAGCTCGCCGCAAGCCGGTAGCATATAGCATCCAGCAAATTGTTCGATTTCGAAGGGCCCAAAAATCATCAGACGGCATGGGGCTGCTGAGCATCTTCTCTAAATCGGCCGCTGGAATGATATCAGGCAAACTTCGCTGACTTTTCAGGGCTGGAAGCCGAGCGGCGGGATTGTCAGAGATTTGATTATCTTTAAGTAAGAAGGTGAAAAACCGATTGAGGGCAGATTTTTTTCGGCTAATCGATCTATTGGATATCCCCTTCTCCATTAGCGACGCTAAAAACGACCGCAAATGAAAAGGCCTTACCTCAATTGCTGAAGTAAGACCGAATGTATCGTATAAATATGTCGAGAAAGAAATAATGTCGGTACGATAAGCCTCTACAGTATGCTCTGAGAATCTTTTTTCGAACCTGAGATAATTAATGTAGCGATTAAGTTTCAATCCTGCACTTTCGATTCAATATACGAAAGGGCGAGAGATTAAAAAACTATTGATCACCAAATTTCTCATTTTTATATTCCGCCTTAAGTAATTCTTTGCGTCGCTCTACTGAAGGTTTGGTGAAATGCTTGCGGTTACGCAGTTCTTTCAACACACCTGATCGTTCGAATTTACGCTTGTACTTCTTAAGTGCTCGATCAATGGACTCCCCGTCTTTTACGTCAATTATTAGCATATGGTCTATTTTTTGTTTTCGCGTCGCAAAAGTACGACAATTATTTATTTATTCAATGTATTAACAAAAAAACCGGCAGAGAAAGTTCCCTGCCGGTTAGATT
>CAZVFU010000033.1:10304-23668 GCA_964626595.1 uncultured Saprospiraceae bacterium | reverse complement strand
TCGGTCCTCCCCTTTCCCGGGGAGGACAGCCGCCTTTAGCGGCTCCCTGCACAGCGCTTACCCAAGTTTTTAGGCCTATTTTGATTTTTACAACCTTTTGAAACTCGGAAAAGCCCTTTCTACTATATCCCTTTTCATAAAATCTAATAAATATGAATCAAATGTACTTCTGTGTATATATTTATATCTTTGTATGTGAGAACCAATGAATATGAAATTTGCCGTTGTAGATTTAGAAACCACTGGAAGTCTGCCTTCCAGAGACCGAATAATCGAAATCGGGATTGTGATTATTCAAAATGGAAAAGTAGTTGAAACCTTTGACTCTCTGATCAATCCAGAGCGATCTATTCCCCCCTTTATTGCGGGAATGACCGGCATCTCCAATGAA
This sequence comes from uncultured Saprospiraceae bacterium, assembly GCA_964626595.1. Classification (GTDB taxonomy): domain Bacteria; phylum Bacteroidota; class Bacteroidia; order Chitinophagales; family Saprospiraceae; genus JAWLFI01. The sequence continues at coordinate 23,277 of CAZVFU010000033.1, read as the reverse complement.
GAAGTAAAAAAAGCTCCAAAGTTCTATGAAATAGCAAAAGAAATCGTATTAAAGCTGAAAGGCCATATTTTTGTGGCTCATAACGTAAATTTCGATTATAATTTTTTAAAATATGAATTTCAGCAGCTAGGATATACCTTTACCTCACGCCGATTATGTACGGTTCAATTATCCAGAAAACTTTACCCAGAGTTTAAATCCCACGGCCTGTCTAAACTCGTTAAACGGTTCAATTTACACATGTCGGATCGACATCGAGCTCTTGGTGATGCTCAGGCAACTGCGGAATTTTTGCTTCGGTCTTTTGAGGACAAAACATCCACCTGGGAGGAAATTAAAAGCCTAGTGAATTTTGGAGTCCAGACCGCTCGTCTCCCTGAGGCCTTACCCTTAGAAGTATTGCACGATCTGCCAGAGAAACCTGGAGTATACTTTATGTTAGACGAGAGTGGAAATTATGCATACATAGGTAAAAGCGATAACATTAAGCGCAGGGTTTTTGAACATTTTGGGAAGACCGGAAAGAAGGCAGATCGACTCTTGAGAGCCATTCAGAATATAGAATTTGAACTTACTCCGGGTAACTTAATAGCACTTTTGAAGGAGGATGAGTATATTAAAAAGTATAATCCACCGATAAATAAAGCGCAAAAGAGAAGATCATTTCCTTACGTGATTGCGAAACATATACAAGGAGGTCGAACTTTCTTTAAAGTACACACTCAGACTCGTGCACGAAAGCAAAAGTGGCCGGTTTTGGCAGAGTTTGGCCAACGGAAGCATGCCTATATTCATATTGAGAACATCTCAAAAGAGTTGGGGGTTTGTGCATGTGCTTTACAGGGCAAAAAACCGTCGAATTGCTGGCAGCGACAAACAGGTAGCTGTCAGGTTGTCTCGCCAGATGGCGACCTTATAAGCCAATTTGAAGACCAATTATCCCAATACTTTTCAAAAGACCAAATAATTTGGGAGCCTCTTTCAGAGGAACAGTCCGTCGGCTTTGTGAAAATAGAGTCTGGTATAATCACAGCTTATGGAAGCATGAGCAGTGACATCAGCATTAGTTCACCCGAAGAGCTCGATCATCATTCGCAGCCCTATTTTGGAACAGCTTTTACCAATAAAATAATTTTTAAGGAGCTATCCATGCGCAAAAACAAGTATAAAATCCTTACGATATAAATTCAGCCATTTGTAAAGTCAAATCTTTTGCTGCCGACCGGGCTGCTTCTGCAAAGTCTGTTTCAGATGAGGCGAAAATAATAGAACGAGATGAATTGATCAATAAACCACAAGATTTGGAGTCGATTTTACCCGCCTTCATTACCTCGGATACTGTCCCCCCTTGTTTACCCACACCAGGAACTAAAAAAAAGTGATTCGGACAATCCGTACGCATGGCCCTCAAATCGCTGGGCCGAGTACCTCCCACTACAAACATTGTATTTTCAGCTGTACCTAGATTCTTTACTAGTTCTACAACATGTTGATAGACGAAGCCACCCTTTGTAGGCAACCATTGAAGATCTTTAGACCCTGAATTCGATGTCAAAGCCAATACTATGCTCCACTTATTCCCATAGGACATAAACGCTTTTAGGGTATCCCCGCCCATATATGGACTTAGAGTGATGGCATCTGCCTGAAGCTGATCAAAGAATGTTTTCGCATATTGAACTGCTGTATTTCCAATATCTCCTCTTTTGGCATCCGCAATGATGAGATGATTCGGGCCTATATATTTAATGGTTTCTTTCAATACAGTCCAGCCTTCGGCTCCCATAACCTCATAAAAAGCAGTGTTTAGTTTATAAGAAACACAGAGGTCACGAGTAGCAGAAATAATTTCTTTATTAAAATCAAGTACCCCTTTTGCATCCGAAGAAAAATGAGAAGGTAGTTTATTAAAGTCAGAGTCTAAACCAACACAAAGACAAGATCGCTTTTCAGCAATTTGCTTTTCTAGTTCAAATCGGGTCATACTGACGGAAGTTCAGATGAAAAAGCTCCGTTTACTGCAATTACTTCTTTGATATCAGGCAATTTGGATTTAATGGTTTCTTCTACTCCTGCTTTCATGGTCATAGCACTCATAGAACAATGTTCACAAGTCCCTAACCATCTAATTTTCACAATGCCTTCATGGGTGACATCAACAACCTCAATATTTCCGCCATCGACAGCCAAATGAGGTCTCACCTCGTCTAAGGCCGTATTAACTTGTTCTATCAAATCCTCTTTTGAAAACGATTCCATGTTTTTGAAATTTTACAAAAAATTACTGAATATGGACTGCGCGTGTTGGATCTAGACTCTCATTTCGCATAGCAGTTTGTCTGGCAGTATTTTTTGCTAAGTTAATAAAATACTCTTGAGATGGATGCTCTTTTTTCGTCATAATGGGTTCCCCCTCATCACTGCTTTCCCGAATGCCCTGAACCAGAGGTACCTGGCCCAATAGTACAGTATTGCCTACTTTCGCTAATCTCTTGCCTCCACCCTCGCCAAATAATAAGTATTTTTTGTCGGGCATATCAATCGGGCTAAACCAGGACATATTCTCTACAACTCCAATCACAGGAACCTGAATCTGATCTAATTTAAACATATTCATGGCCTTAAGCGCATCTGCATATGCCACTTCCTGCGGGGTTGTAACCATTACTGCTCCTGTTACGGGAACAGTTTGGACCATCGTTAACTGAATGTCTCCCGTTCCTGGGGGTAAATCAACAATTAAGTAATCCAAAGCAGGCCATGCACATTCATTGAAAAACTGTTTAATAATACCAGCTAACCTCGGCCCTCTTAACACGACGGCCTGTTCCGGGTCAACAACAAGACCTATGGACATAGCGTGAATGCCGAATTTTTCAATCGGAACAATCAAATTTTTTCCATCAACTATTTTTACTTTCGGACGCATACCTCCAATTCCCATCATAGTTGGAATGGAAGGTCCATATAAATCGGCATCTAAAATTCCGACTTTAGCTCCAAGGGCTTTAAGTCCCAATGCTAAATTCATGGATATGGTTGACTTCCCAACGCCACCTTTTCCCGAGCCTACAGCAATAATGTTCTTAATTCCACTCATAGGACCCAAGTCCTTGGATGGAGCGCTATTATCCATCATGGTAGTGGTAAAATGAATATGCACTTCGACATCGGGAAACTTTTCCTGGATAGCTCCAATAAGACTGAAGTTTAAGTCATTTTTAATGTCTGCGCGATCCATCGGAATGGTCAGGTCACAATAAATATTGCCATCATCAACACGCACTTCCTTCAGCCATCCCAAAGTCATAACATTTTGCCCAATATTGGGAACCGGCACGTCTTTTAAAATCTCAAGTATATCTTTCTTTTCCATTTAATCTCATTTTATATTTAACAAACGTTAATATACTTAGTTGTATGATAAAAGATAAACGGTATTCATGGTTTTGACAAAAGGATCGCATAAGTTTCTTTTTCCAAGATCGCATGCCCCGTTACTTAAATGTCTGTAAAATAGCTATTTTTACACAATGAAAATTCATGAAAATATAGAGGAATTACCGGATTTTAAAAATGCCGTTATCACCATTGGGTCCTTTGATGGAGTGCACCAAGGTCATAAAACTATATTTCGGCATTTGAATAAAATAGCGAACAAATTCAATGGTGAAAGTGTCGTAGTTACATTTAGTCCTCATCCTCGATCAATTATTTTTCCACAGGATTCTTCATTACAGTTGCTGACTCTAAAAAAGGAGAAAATAGAGGAGCTATCAAAATTAGATATCGACCATTTGGTGATTGTTCCATTCACAGTAGAATTTTCACAACTACATGCTGAAGAGTATATCGAGAATTTTATTTACAAAAAATTCCGCCCAAGCTGTGTGGTTATCGGTTACGATCACCGATTTGGCCGAAATCGCGAAGGGAATGTTTACTTACTAAAAGAGTACAGCGCACATCTTGATTTTGAAGTAATCGAGATAGAAAAGCAAAGTATTAAGGAAATATCAATTAGCTCTACTAAAATTCGCAATGCGATTGGAGATGGCAAAATTCAAGAAGCAAATGAATTATTAGGACATAATTATGCCGTAATTGGTAAAGTTGAACACGGAAATAAACTAGGTCATCAACTTGGTTTTCCAACTGCAAATGTACGCGTTGACCATAAAATGAAGTTACTTCCCCCACAAGGGATTTATTCTGCTACTGTGGAGTATGAAGATAAGGTTTATGGAGCTATGTTATATTACGGCACTAAACCAAGCGTTGAAAAAACAGGGTTGCCCCTAATCGAGGTCAATATTTTTGATTTTGATCAGAATATCTATGGTGAAGAGATAATTATTCGATTTGTAACCTACATACGGAAAGATGAAAAATTTGAAGATCTGAATGAGCTTCGTCACCAACTTCGTTTAGACCAGGTAGTAGCTCAAAATCATCTCAGAGAAAAGGATGTATTATCTGAAATAAAAAATAAGTCTGTAGCCATAGTGATTCTAAACTACAATGGTCTGGATCATTTACAAAACTTTCTGCCTTCTCTTGTTGCCCATACACCTGAAAATGAGGCCCGAATTTATATTGTTGACAATGCATCCTCAGATACATCTTTAAAATGGATTAAAGAAAACTATCCCAATATTACGATCAGTCTCCTAGAGGAAAACTATGGTTTTGCGGATGGGTACAATAAAGGCTTAGATAAAATTCAAGCGGATTATTTTCTGCTATTGAATAATGATGTGATGGTTTCTAAAGGCTGGTTAGAACCTCTAGTTTCTCGTATGGAATCGAATCCAGATATCGTTGCAGTACAGCCCAAAATTAAATCCGTTCGTCAACCCGAGTATTTTGAATATGCCGGAGCAGCCGGTGGAGGAATGGATATTCTTGGGTATCCTTTTTGTAGGGGAAGAATTTTTGAAACTGTAGAGAAAGATAAGGGCCAATACGATATTCCTGAGTCAATTTTTTGGGCGAGTGGTGCGGCCATGTTGATTAAATCTGACTTATTCTTTCGGTCAGGTGGTTTTGATCCTGACTTTTTTGCACACCAAGAAGAAATTGATCTTTCTTGGCGATTGCTTAGAGCGGGTTATAAAATTCATTATGAGCCCTCTTCTACTGTTTTCCATCTTGGCGGAGGAACACTCTCTTATGTAGATCCGCACAAGGTATTCCTCAACTTTCGCAACAATATCATTACTTTAATAAAAAATGAACCTGGCCCAAAGTTTCTTTGGCTCGCTCCTGTCCGAGTGATTTTGGATGTGGGAGCAGCATTCAAATTCTTGATCGATAAAAAAACGCCTGCAGCTCGCTCTGTTTTCAGAGCCTATTTGTATGTTGCAAAAAACTTGCCTGATTTAATAAAGAAAAGAAAGCTGAATACACGAAGAATCCGTGATATTCGAAATACTCGACAATTGAAATCCAATGTAGGAAAAGTTAGATTATCTCGAAGTATAGTGTTCGACTACTTTTTGCGAAATAAGAAAACGTATACCCAGGTAAAACCAGCATGAAGAAACAAAATGTTATATATGAAGACGATGATATCATCGTCTTAAATAAGGATGCCCATATTTTAAGTATTCCAGATCGATATCAAACAAATAAATTCAATCTCAAATCCTATTTAGAGAAAGAGTATAACGATATTTTTGTTATTCATCGATTGGATAAAGACACATCCGGTCTTATTTGTTTTGCGAAGAACGAAATGGCTCATCGCGAACTTAGTCTACAGTTTCAGGAACGCCGGGTAAAAAAGGTGTATCACTTGTTTTGCGATGGGCACCCGCTAACAGACTCAGGAATAATTGACGAGCCGATACTGAAAAGAACAGATGGCAAAGGGATCATTCACAAAAAGGGCAAGCCTTCTCGCTCACTATATGAAATTATAAAGAAATTTCGTTTTAACAGTTTATTACAGTTTGAGCTCTTAACGGGAAGAACTCACCAAGCTCGTATTCATGCTGCTCACATAGGGTGTCCACTAATGGTAGACCCCATGTATGGAAATAGAGAGTATTTTTACCTCTCAGAGATAAAAAAGAAATATAGGGCAGGGAAAAATAAGGAAGAACAACCTTTATTGCGTAGAACACCCCTACATGCTCGTTTACTGGAGTTTAAACATCCTGCAAGTAACAAAACCATGGAGTTTACGGCCGATTACCCTAAAGATTTACGCGCACTTGAAAAACAGTTGACGAAATGGTCATCTCTATAGTTTCCTTACCGCTAAATTCGTTAAAGACTAAGTCTTGATCTTTTTTCTCAGCTCTTCGTTGCTCTTCAATCCTAGAGCAAAGGCTTTACTCCATTATCGAGCATTAATCTGAACAATATCTACCTCAACTTTTACATACTTATTTAGTGGTAATGGTAAGATTTCGTTTGTTTTAGCTGTCTAATTTATTGACAACCCGTTCCCACTCTAACTCTTTTTGTTCTTGCTCTTCCTTTAATCTGGAGTGCGTTTGTCCAACATCCTTGGCCTCATCGGAGGCATAAAAGTTTTCTTTGGCCATCTTCTCCTCCAGTTTATCAATCTTAGTGGCGATACGTGTGATTTCTCTTTCTATTTGATTCACCTTCTTTCGAAGCCTTCGCTCTTCTTCTTCAGAGAGAGTTGAAACTGCTTTTTTAGATTTATCTTTTCGCACACCATTAGAAGTAGGCGTATCCAGTTCCAGGGCTCTCATGTCTTGAATTTTTTGGTTCTTCAAATACGTCTCGACATCGTCTAAATGTAATTTAATTTCATTATCGCGAAATGAAAGCGTTTTTTCAGCCAGACCTTTTAAAAATCCCCTGTCGTGAGAAATAATAAGTAAGGTTCCGTCGTAAGACTGAAGAGCTTCCTTCAGTACCTCTTTTGAATATATATCTAAGTGATTTGTGGGCTCATCTAGCAGTAAGACATTATAATTATCATGCATTAAAAGTGAAATAGCAAGGCGAGAGCGTTCGCCTCCAGATAATACCTTTACACTTTTCTCAACCTCCTCTCCCGGAAATAAAAAAGCCCCCAGAATACTTCTGACTTTCGATAGCGTATCTGCACTAGCAGCATTTTCAGCAACTTGCTGAACTGTCAAATCCCGATTTAACTTTTCGGCTTGGTTTTGAGCAAAATATCCCAAATGAACATTATGCCCCACTTTTAAAGAACCCTCGGAGGGGATTAATTCACCAGCAATAATTTTTGCCAGAGTTGACTTGCCCTGACCGTTTTGACCAACAAACGCAATTCGATCTCCTCGTTCAATTTTCAAATCTAAATCAGTAAATACCTGATTATCCTCATATGCATGACCCAGGTTTATGGCTTCATAAACTACAGCACCAGACCTTGTGGCTGGAGGGAAAGTAATATTTATTTGCTTTGAGTCCTCATCAGGCGGATCCAGCCGATCCATTCGATCCAGTTCTTTAATCATACTTTGAGCCATTTTAGCTTTTGTAGCTTTGGCCTTGAACCGGTCAATGGTTTGTTCTTTTTGTTTGATTAGTCGTTGTTGATTATCGTAAGCGTTTTGTAGTTGTTCCATCTCCTCTGCTCGGACTCGCTTATACTTAGTGTATGGAAAAGGGTAGTCTCTGATTTTCCCATTTACAATTTCAAGAGTTCTTGTAGTCGTATTATTCAAAAATTCAATATCATGGGAAATGATGATAGAAGCCCCATCATAACCGTTAAGCCATTCTTCCATCCACATAATAGATTCGATGTCCAGGTGGTTGGTTGGCTCATCCAAAAGCAATAAATCCGGTTTTTGAATAAGCAATTTTGCTAATTCAACTCTCATCTTCCACCCTCCACTTAAAATTTCAACAGACTCATCCAGCTGTTCCCGCTTGAAACCTAGCCCCATAGCGATCAGTTCAATTTGCTTTTCTATCTGATCGGGATCATAGTATAAATACTTAGTTTGTACCTGATCAAACCGATCGAGTAAATCCATGTAACTGTCACTTTCATAATCGGTCCGCTCAGCCATCTCATTTTGAATATTCTCATATTCATGTTTCAATGATTCGAGAATCGAAAGCGCAGATTTAATCTCGTTCCGAATACTTTTATCCGTAAGTGAGTTCAAATCTTGATGTAGATAACCTATGGTCGCCCTCTTTTCAATAGAAATTTGGCCCGAATCGGGCTTTAATTCCCCTGCAATTAATTTCAATAGAGTCGACTTTCCAGCTCCATTTTTCCCTGCAAGTCCAGCACGCTCTTTTCGTCGGACAGAAAAGCTCAAAGATTTAGCTATGGCCCTTTCCCCAAAGTGTAAACTTAAATCTATAACATCTAACATAGTCCTAATTGAGTAAAAAATGATCGGACATCTGCCCTATAACAGCAAATCGTCCTCCCATATTTTGTAATACTTCCTTCCACAATGATTTGGGCCTGGAGTTAAAAATATAATTTATGTCGCTCTTTCCGACCAACCATGACCCAGATTCCATTTCTTCCTGAAGCTGCTTATAATCCCACCCTGAATATCCAACAAAAAATCGAATATTTTTCTCAGTTATGAGTTGCGATTGTACCAAAAACTTCAGTTTCGTATAATCTCCCCCCCAGTATAAACCATCAGATATAGGAATACTCCCATCTAATATGTCACCGGCAGTATGTATAAAATGGATACGCTCAGTATTTACAGGACCTCCATAAAATACGTTTGATGAAAAATCCGGAAAGTCTGAAAGTAATGTATCTACGGGAATTTTGAGCGGTTTATTTAGAATAAACCCTATACTACCACCGTCAATAGAATGTTCAGATAATAGAACTACTGATCGCCTAAAGTTTTGATCATACAAATAGGGATCCGAAATCAAAAGACTCGACTTTTCAACCAAATTAAAATCCATCAAATAATCTTTTATGTAATTTGCTGAGTCGGGAATTTCCGGTCCACTCTTTTAACAAAGCCGGATAAGACTTTACCACCGCATTCAATAAATTCATCGACTCCATCGCTAATCATTTGCTCCATAGTTTGAGTCCACAATACGGGCGATGTGAGTTGAGAAATTAAATTATCCTGAATTTCCTCTGGATCAATATGCGGTTTGGCATCAACATTTTGATAAATGGGACACGATGGAGCAGAAAAAGATGTGGATTTAATTTTTTCTCGTAAATCATCTTCGGCGGGCTTCATGAAACGAGAATGAAAAGCTCCTCCCACCGCTAAAGGTAGAGCGCGTTTTGCCCCTTCAGATTTCAACTTCTCAATAGCAATTTCAACTCCTACCTGACTACCGGATATGACGACCTGCCCCGGACAATTAAAATTTGCTGCTATTACTGATTCCCGTATATCGTGACAAACCTTTCGGACTGCTTCGTCCGAAAGGCCTACTATGGCCGCCATAGAACTATTTTCAAGTTCACAAGCCTTTTGCATGGCATTCGCACGTGATTTTACTAGTCGCAAACCATCGTTGAATGTTAGTGCCCCGGAAGCAACAAGAGCGGTAATCTCGCCAAGAGAGTGACCAGCCATGGCACCTGGTTTTGGCTTTCCTTCTTTCATGGCATACGATAGGTAAGAGTAAAGAAACACAGCGGGTTGAGTAACATCGGTTTGTTTAAGTTCATCTGTGCTCCCTTCAAACATGATTTTTTTAATATCAAACCCCAAAATGTCATTAGCTTCTTCAAAAAAGGCATGACTATCCGAATATTGATCATAAATATTTTTTCCCATACCTGGGAATTGACTAGCCTGACCCGGAAAAACAAATGCTTTCATAATCTAATTTTCTATCTAAGTGAGGATGATATTAGGTTTAAAAACTCATTACGCGTTTGGATTTCGCTAAACGCTCCTGTAAATGCTGAAGTGGTTGTCACAGAATTTTGCTTCTCCACTCCTCTCATCATCATGCACATATGATGTGCTTCGATAACAACGGCTACACCTTGTGGATTCAATACCTCATCAATTGATTCTAAAATTTCTGTTGTAAGACGCTCTTGTACTTGAAAACGCCGAGCAAAGACATCAATGATTCGAGGAATTTTGCTTAAGCCTACAATTTTTCCATTTGGTATATAGGCAACATGAGCTTTGCCAAAAAATGGAAGCAGATGATGCTCGCAGAGGCTGTAAAGCTCAATATCCTTCACAATGACCATCTCATCATAATCCTCTTCAAACAATGCTCCCGATAAGATTCCTCTTGCGTCTTGAGTGTAACCTCGAGTTAAAAATTGTAATGACTTAGCTGCACGTTCTGGAGTTTTCAACAAACCCTGACGCTGTGTATCCTCACCAACTAATTCAATCAGTCCATGATAAAGCTTTTTCATTTCTTCTATACGGCTATCGGAATGGTCGCCGTCTCTGCCCTTATTATTATCTTTCATAAGCTATTCTCCATAGTATTCCGCATAAATCGTATCGGTTTCATACAGCTTTAGTTTATATAGTTTAGCCTCTCCAGGTATATGAGGTTCTAACTCTTTCCATATTTGAATAATTAGATTTTCTGTCGTAGGCTGCATTCCCTTTGGAATAAAAGGTACATCTAAGTTAAGGTTGGAGTGATCTAGATAATCCACAACTTTAGTCTTAATAATTTGAGAAAGGTGCTTTACATCTACAACAAATCCTGTTAGAGGATCTGGAGTGCCCTTGAGGGTTACGTGCAGGTAATAGTTATGACCGTGCCAATTCTTATTTGAACATTTACCAAAAACATCTTTGTTTTTCTGTTCACTCCATTCCTCTACCCAAAGTTTATGAGCGGCATTAAATTTTTCCACTCGTGTAATTTCAACCATAAGCTTTATTTACGATGCAAATATACGTTTTACCGATGGAGAAACGAACTGATAATTTTGTTTCAGGTATGCAGATATGTAATAAGAATATCATACTTTAGAAGTCAATCTAAACTATGCCCTCCTTTAAAAAACTAGCGGGATTAATTTCTGGAAAAGGTATTTTCCATTTGGTACTATGGATAATATTTGGCCTTTATCTCATTATCATATCGAATGATTCACCATTTAGCTGGTTTAATATTAGCAATGTAATCATTGCGCTTGTTTTTTTTGCGTTTTATGTCTATTTCAATGCATTTTATTTAATCCCCAATTTTTTAAAACAACGGTCAGTTGTAACTTATTTTCTATTATTCTTTACTTCAGCTCTTATACTCACCCCTTTGCGCAGTCTCGTTTATTATTTACGCTTTTGGGGAATGGCAGACCTCCAAAATGAAGTTTTAAGCTCGCAGTGGTTTACTTTTCTCTCTTTTCTAATAGTAGGGGGAGTAACAACAACAGCTAAAATCGTAATAAACTGGGTAGAAGACCAGCGCCGCATGAGGGAACTCGAAAAAGAAAACTTGCAATCGGAACTCAAATTCTTAAGATCCCAAATTAATCCCCACTTCCTCTTTAACACTCTCAACAGCTTATACGCCCTGACCCTCAAAAAATCAGACTTGGCACCAGAGATGCTTATTCGACTCTCTGAAATAATGAGGTACATGCTTTACGATTGCAATGAACCCAAAGTGTTATTAGACAAAGAGGTTAAATTCATGGGAAACTATGTCGAACTCGAGCGATTGAGATATGGAGAAGATGTCGAAATCGATTTCAAGCTCGAGGGGGAAATCCAAGATCAAAAAATCGCTCCATTGTTATTTATTCCATTTTTTGAAAATGCGTTCAAACATGGGTTAAGTAATCGTATAGGACAAGGTTGGATATCTATTTCCTTTCTCTTTCAGGAAGAAATGGTTACCTTGTTGATAGAAAATAGTGTGCCAGAAGAAAAAGACCAACATATGTGGGTCCAAAAGTCTAAATCCAAATCAGATTCAAGCGGTATAGGCTTAGAAAATATAAAGCGACGGTTAAATTTGCTTTATCCTGATGAGCACACTTTGGATATTGAGAAAAGCCCTAAACAATTTAAGATTACATTGACTATTAACTTAAGTTCAGATGAAAAATATTAACGCTATTGCCATTGACGATGAGCCTCTGGCACTTGAGGTAATTCAAAATTTTGCAGATAAAATACCAGCCTTAACAATCGGTAAAAAATGCTCATCTGCCATGGAAGCCTCCAAAGAACTAGCCAACGAACATTATGATCTGATGATATTGGATATTAAAATGCCACAAATTAGTGGTATTGAGCTATTGAAAAGTTTAACTCATCCTCCCTGCGTTATTTTTACCACCGCCTATTCTAATTTTGCAGTGGAAGGATTTGATCTTAATGCAGTGGATTATTTATTGAAGCCATTCACATTTGACCGGTTTTTAAAGGCCATACAAAAAGCAAGCCTCAGATTATCAGAGTCAAACTCGTCTGTGAACGAACAAACCTCAAATACAGCCCCGCCATTCATATACGTAAAAGCGGACAAGAAGCTTACCAAGGTTAGATTTGATGATATTTATTACATAGAAGGTTTAAAAGATTATGTTATTATAAAGCGTGCAAAAGACCGTATTGTAACCTTACAAACCATGAAAGGATTAGAGGAGAAGTTGCCCTCAAATTTATTCATGCGAGTTCATCGCTCTTATATCATTGCTTTAGATAAAATAGAAGCTGTAATCGGAAACTCAGTAGAGATTCGCTTGGGTGGAGAAAAGAAATTGATACCTATTGGGAAAAATTATAGAGATGAAATCCTTGAGGTTATAAACGAGAATAGACTCTAAACTACTATCTGCTCAACAGCTATAAGTATTCTTCTTTAAATACAAGTATATATAAAAGACTGAAAGTGTATATACAGAATTTTGAGTTCAGAAAATATTAGGCGTAAATATCAAATGCATTTCTGAAATCCAAGCTGAATCTTTAATCTACAACCTGAACTTTTTTTGAAACCCAGGTTCCGTCTTCACTTTCAACTCGAAGTATGTATAGTCCGGGAACCACATTTGCCAGCCTTA
>CAZVFU010000033.1:0-10204 GCA_964626595.1 uncultured Saprospiraceae bacterium | reverse complement strand
TCTTCACTTTCAACTCGAAGTATGTATAGTCCGGGAACCACATTTGCCAGCCTTATGACATTTTGCGGGTTGGGAGTAGAATTTCGTTGTGTATAAATCACTCTCCCCTGCATATCAATAAGTTCTAATGAAGCGATATTGCTTTTATTCGTTCGAACATTTACAACATCCGTTGCCGGATTGGGAAAGACAAAAACATCCTCTTCCGTCAGGGACTCCTGAGGCTTATGATCATACATATTGATTCGAAGCGGTACAGATATGTCTTCCAGTTGCAATAAAGAACCATCTCCAAGCATAACACTTGATCTGGACAACCCAATGTTATAAGTAATGATATTATCCTGAGCACGAATACCATCTATATCATCTTCCACAACAAAACCGACCTGAGCAACGAGCCCAAAACCAGCCCTACCGCGTCTATCAATTCTACTGACAGCACCGTCAATAGAACGTCCTTGATGTTTGACCAAATCTATTTTTGCATCATTAGAAACCAGCCATGATGTAGGTGTAAAGAACATTTCAATCGATGACGTATCGACAATATCGGGATGGAAATCAAAATTCAATTCCAAGCCGTGAAGATTGTAAGCAGGGTTGTTTTCCGTTCCTGCAATAACATTCATTAGCACATAATCTCCGGGTTCTGGGTTTTCAGGACCTTCAATTTCAAGCATAATAGGATATACACGAGGTTCTTTTATAGGGTCATTTAAAATGGAATGAACTTTATTATAGAAATAATCAATACCATCTTTATCAGAGACGTTAACAAAACCGTCACCATCTACATCTGAATGTTTTAAATTACTTCTATTTTGTTGCTCCTCATCCCAATTCGGTGCATATTGCCCGAACCATTCAGTGGGCTGCGCATATGGCCGCTCTTCCCCTTCAATACCAATATTCCACCCCAGCGAAAGTAAGTCGACCATATCGACTTTACCATCGTGATTAATATCACCCGGCCAAACGCAATCATCGGCACATATACAAACAGAATCTAAATTCTGATCAATTACTTCAACCTTAATCTTAACGATTTCACAATCTACTCCACCGTTTACACAATACTCCAAATCAAATTCATCTTCCCCAACAAAATCTGGATCTGGGGTATAAACCACAAGATTATAACCACTTACTTCTTCACATCCAATCGAAAGCGTATCCAGACCTGGATAAATATTAAGTTGTCCATTTGAACAATCCTGAGCAATCTCAAACATGAAATTAGCAATGGGTACATCATAATTGATGACTAATTCCCGATTTTTAGGGGTAATTAGGTTGTAGTTTGACCTGTTATCTGGATTCAGATTGCCAACAAAAATCTTCACACGACCTGTCTCACAATTGGCTCCAAAAATGCAAGTAGTATAGGTGAATTGGGTAAGGCCTTCGAAGTTAGAGTCGGGAGTAAATCTAAAGTTGCCCCCTCCTAGCTTAGTCACCGTTCCGTTCTGAGGGGATGTAAAGGAATTCACCCTGCCACTACTTATGAAATCGTTTGATAACACATTGAATTCCACCACATCATTCTTGTGAGTGAAGACATAGTCATCTACGACTCTTTGATTGGGTGTAGGTACATCAATAATATGTACAACTACAGTTCTTGAAAAAGCACCATTATCCAATTCCAGGACATCTGTTCCATTTGTATTTTGAAACGGCGAATATTCAAACACCCTGCCTTCAATTTCGTTTGTAAGAGTACCTAAATTAGGATTTTCTATTACTTGGAATCCCGAGTCTGGTAAAATAAACCGTATGGGCGTATCCTCAGGGGTATAAAGTACTATTGAGTCTCCAGAGACTATATTATTGGTATCGACAACAATGAACTGAGCTTGTGCCGTGCTGCAATATCCAAGACTATCACATGCCCTATACAACACAGAAGACATACCTTCGAAGTTAGGGCTGGGTTTGAAAAATACAGAACCGCTGTCAATGTATGCAAATCCATTATTGGTCTGCAAAATTTGATCTAAATTGAATGGAACATCAGTACCATGGTCATTTGATAAAACATCAAATGGTTGGTAATCATTGTTTTTTGCAACCGGGAAATAGTCATTGACTAAATATATCAAACTGGGCTTTACATGAAAAAAGAACACCTCATATTCTATGCCGCCACCTGAATTATTCATGTATTCGATGATAACCGTATCTTTGCCTGTAAATCCACTATCCGGCTCATAATTGAGAAGGAAACCACCTGGCACATCATCAAAAGAATAGTTGCCATTTTGCGGATAATCAATGATAATTTGAGCCACTCCTGAAATGGTATCAGATGTATATGAGGTATTCACCTTTAAGTCCACTTGCTGATAGGGTTGCCCGAACAACTGTGGAATAGTCAAAAATATAATGACTACTGGAAATATTGCATTCAGCAATTTGGTTTTCATGGCTTGGTTTTGCTCTTATCAACCACAATAATAGGGAATTATTTCCAAAGGCTCAAAGAATTATCACGATATATAGATATTTTATATTATGTTTATATATAAGTATACTTGATGGTCCCGACAAAGGAAAAAAACCGCAGTTTGATTACGCTAAAATGACATACACAGACCAATGAAAACAACCAAGCTATACCAGATATTATCTCAGTTTCAAGTCTACGAGCTGAATCGGCTCAGTAAATTTATACATTCTCCATATTTTAATCCATCTGAGCGATTATGTATTTTTTATGACGAAATTCATACGGATTTAAAGTCTAACGAAACGGATCCATCCGCTTTGAAAAAAGAAAGGTTGTGGAGTCTGCTCGTTCCAAACGAACCCTACAATGATCGAAGATTTCGGAAGTATACATCTGATTTGTTATCGCTCATTGAGGATTTTCTAGCCTTGGAGGAATATAAATCCAATCCGATACATCAGGCCGACTTTTTATTGCAAGCCATTCAGCAGAAGAAAATAGATGTCCTGTATTCTAAATCCATCAAGAGTGCTCGAAGATTAACGAAAAGGCAACCCGATAGATCCTCCAATTACTATTTTTATAAGTACCAAATAGAAAAGCGGTTTTATGAAATTTCTCAGGCTGACATCCGGAGAACAGAACGATCGAATATTGATGCCCTAATCCAAAATTTAGACTATTTTTACCTCGCAGAAAAACTTCGATATTATTGTACCCTTTTATCCCGAAGAAAAATACAAAAACATGAATATAATATCTTATTTATTCAGGAAATTCTAGAGCATATTGAGAAAGAAGATTATTCCGATAGACCGCAAATAATAGCATATTTTCATGTATTTAAGTTATATGAAAGTACAGATAATACTGAGAATTATTATGCCCTAAAAAAGATTATAAAAAGGCACGAATATATTTTCAATCCAGACGATTTAAGAGATATTTACTTACTGGCAATAAATTTCTGTATTGCAAAAATCAATAAGGGTGATAAGCTTTTTCTAGTAGAGGCTTTTCGGACTTATCAGCAAGCACTATACGCTGAAGTACTCTACACAGACGGAGAGCTTTCTCCCTGGTCATTTAAAAATATTGTAATCACGGGGTTACGAGCCGGTGAAGATCAATGGGTCGAAGATTTTATTCGAAATTACTCGAGTAAATTGAATCCTGATTTTAGAGAAAATGCAGTCAAGTTTAACATGGCACGACTTCACCACTACCGAAAAGAATATGAACAAGTAATTCCCTTGTTAAATGAAGTGGAGTTCACCGACTTCTCTTACAGTTTAGGTGCCAAAGCGTTATTATTAGCCACATACTATGAACTGGGGGAATTAGATGCGCTTCACTCCTTCCTGGACTCTTTTCAGGTGTATTTAAACCGGCATAAAAAATCACTTCCTGAAAACAGACGTCAAAACTACCTTAACTTAGTGAAATATGTCAGACGGATTTCAAATATAATGTCAGGAGATTTAGAGTCAATCGAAAAGGTGGAAACTGAAATCAACAAGCAAGGAAAAATTGCAGATCGGAATTGGTTGATCGAAAAAATAGGTGAACTCAAGAAATAAGGCCCATTTCTATTTCTTATCGTCGTACTCTTCCAAAGCACTTTTGTAAGTAGCTAAACAGCGTTCTCGAGCCTGTTTGTGGTCAACAATGGGCTCCGGGTATTCGTCTCCGTTTCTTTCGGGTACCCATTCATCTAAATAGACTCCGTTTTTATCAAATTTTTCCACTTGCGTATAGGGGTTGAAAATTCGAAAATAGGGCGCTGCATCTGTTCCTGTACCTGCAGCCCATTGCCATCCGCCGTTATTGCTCGAAAGCTCATAATCAAGTAATTTTTTGGCAAAATAGGCTTCGCCCCACCTCCAGTCGATCAACAGGTGTTTGGTAAGGAAACTGGCTGTAATCATCCGAACTCGATTATGCATATAACCCGTTTCGTTGAGTTGTCTCATACCCGCATCAACTATAGGGTATCCTGTTTGTCCCTTACACCATTTATCAAAATCATCCTCGTCATTCCGCCATTTGATCAATGCATACTTTTCTCTGAAGGGTCCGTCTACAACATGAGGAAAAGCGTCTAATATTTGGCTGTAGAAATCACGCCAAATCAATTCATTGAGATAAGTTTTATTGAGCTTGTAGGCCTTTCGAGCCTTTTCTCGGATACTTATGGTGCCAAAACGAAAATGAATTCCCAACCTACTGGTTCCATCGGCTGCTGGGAAATTGCGCTTTTTATCATATTGTTTAATGAGCTTTTGACTGACCGTCTTATCCGGAATAGAAGTGGAGGATCTGGAAAACCCCATTTCCTCAAGCAAGGGCATATGAACATCGCCTAAAGAGTAAAAATTACTTGTAAATTTTTCTGATTCATAAGCTGCGAAAAAAGGGCTGCTATTCAAATCTTCCTTTTCTTCACTCAATGCGGATTCATGCATTTGATACCATTTATTTTTATATGGAGTAAATACGGTATAAACGCCCCCTGCATTTTTTTGAACCTCTTCCTTTTCAAAAATCACATGGTCCTTAAACGTTTTATAGCTTATGTCTTTTTCATTCAATATATTCTTAATGGCTTCATCTCTATTTTTAGCATAGGGCTCGTAATCGCGATTGAAAAAAACAGTTTGAATCTCATAAGTCTCTACAAGTTCTTTCCATACTTCCTTTGGTTTCCCATATTTTACAAGTAGTCGGCTCCCCCAATTCTCCAGATGATCGTCCATTCTTTGTATGGTATCATGCAAAAAAGTCACCCGAGCATCATACTCATCCTCAAGATCATCTAAAATATCTTTATCGAAAATAAATAAAGGGATTACCGGGACATCTTGCTTGAGGGCATGATACAAGCCCACATTATCAGAGAATCTCAAATCACGTCTAAACCAGAAAAAATTAACAATATTTGCCATAAAACAGCTATTTTTAACCTAACGCAGCATGACAAAACAAGTTGAATATGAATTTGCAGAATTTAGGACTTCATTATGGTTGGGTTTTGATTCTCGTATTTCTGCTTGGTATCGGGTGCCAACAGAACGAAGATGATAAGGCTAAGCATTTATTAAAGGAAGAAATTCGAGGCCAGATATTGAACTCCATGGATTCAAATACATGGCAGACCCTTTTTACAAAATTCTATGATTCAGTGAATAATGAAATAAATTCGGATCAGGAGAAGGGAAGATACTGGGCTGTGGTATCTGATGAATTTTTGATTGAAAATATTCCGGAGGAAGCTGAAAAAGCACTTTTGCAGTCTGTACGTTATCAAAAAAACACTTCGGGTGCAGATAGCTTAATTTATGAATTGGCCGAAGCTCTAGATAAGTTTACTGATCGTAAGTTAATAGCAAAAACATACTATAAAGTTCTTTTAGATTACTATCCCCAATCGGACTTAGTGCCAGCTGCAAAAAACAACTTGCCCTCTGACATGAAATCCTTGACTGGACAAATTAAAGACACAGAACAAATCATTCGGTCAAATATTGATGCGAATAAAGAAATTTCTGCTCGCTTAATTAAGGATTACGTTACCCTGTCCCAATTACATGCTAATTTCGTGTCGTCGGAAGCCTCTCCGGGACACTTGATAAAATCAGCGGCTGTAGCCCGCGGTTATGGAAATACCTTTACGGCAAAAATAT
Organism: uncultured Saprospiraceae bacterium; assembly: GCA_964626595.1. Taxonomy (GTDB): domain Bacteria; phylum Bacteroidota; class Bacteroidia; order Chitinophagales; family Saprospiraceae; genus JAWLFI01. The sequence goes on along the minus strand of CAZVFU010000033.1, from coordinate 4,069 downwards.
TATATAATCAGATTATCACTCAGTTTGAGGATTCGCCACAAGCCGCTGAGGCACTTTTTCAAAAAGCATTTATGCTAGATCAAAACCAGGAGAATATTTCTGCAGAAAAACTTTACCAACAGTTTTTAAATCAGTATCCAGAACACGTCCTTGTTCCCCAAGTCAAAATATTACTCGATGAGGTGTACCTTACAGATGAAGAAATTCTAAAAAAGCTAGAAAGAGTTGAAAAGGATTAGCTATTCAGCGATTTCTAAGCGGGTTATTTGAAAGGGATTAAGTTTGGTTTTGGCAACATCTATATTCACCTCGACGATATATTCTGACTTTACTCCCTGCCATTTTTTCGCCCAAGCACCCAAAATTTTTTGAAACCCGCCCTTTTTTTGCCATTGATCTACAGCTGATGATTGCCAGTTTGGCTTTAGGGTAATAGGAATGAAATGAGAATCATTTTTTCCCATTTCAACTTTTTTTTCCTGTTTCCATTCCGCTAAGATAAATTCAGTTATTCGGTTGTGCTCTCCCCTACCCCTGCGGTATACTTCTTTTAAAGTAAGATGTACTCCTTTTATTTTTTGCTCAGTTAAAGTGGACAAGCATAAAACAAATTTAATCTCAGGCTGCCCTTCACGAAGATTAGTCGGCACCTCCAGCTTTATCTTCACTCCTTCAATCCCAAGCCAGTTTTTCACCTTACGAATCACAACTAAACTTTAGATAAGTCTAAAAAGCGGCTTAGAAAACTATCTTTTAAGGGAATTATGAATTTTGAGGTATACTCTTCCCACGTTTTGATTAGGGGATTTGCAATGAGAGTATTGGGTTGAATGGCTCCTCCTTCAAAAGCTTTCACTATATTATGGTGAGAAATCAATTTTGGTTCTTGATGGTCAAGGTAGGTGTATTGCAATCGATCCAAGCCATCAAAATGGTATTTTGCTCCTAACTGCTGGATAAATTTGACACTGCTATCAATAGAACAACCTGAAGCTTGAGCGAGAGCTTCATCGACGGCCAGAACGATATGTCGATTAAATCGTATCGATACTGTAGCCTTTAAATTATGATTATGGGCAGTCCACTTTTGCACAAAGTCCAATAGTTCTTCCCTGATTGACGAAACTTCATCATCTGTGAGAAAGCGATCTGCAGAGTAGATCCAGACCCGGGCAGATCCAGTCATTTCGTTAGGTGGTACATACATATTAAGACCAATCGTTGTTGTTGACAATAAGTTCACTCAAATCATACACCATCACGTCATTTTCTTTGTTCTTGCCGGTCACTCCATCTTGCATCATGGTTAGGCAAAAAGGACAATTGGCAGCAATCACCTGGGCTCCTGTATCCAGTGCTTCATCAATGCGTTCCATATTAATTCGTTTCTCACCAGGTTCATCTTCCTTCCACATTTGTCCGCCGCCTGCTCCGCAGCAGAGCCCCTTTGACTTGCACCTTTTCATCTCCACAAAATCAGCATCTAATTCTTGCAATACCGTACGAGGGGCTTCATACACTCCATTTACTCTTCCCATATAACAACTGTCGTGATAGGTGATTTTTTTTCCTTCAAATGTCCCCCCTTCCTTCATTTTAATCCGTCCTTCATCAATCAGTTCCTGAAGAAGTTGAGAGTGATGAATAACATCATAATCACCTCCAAACTCTGAATATTCATTCTTCAGCGTGTTAAAACAGTGCGGGCAAGTGGCGACGATTTTTTTAACATTGTACATATTTAAGGTTTCCACATTTTGTATAGCCAACATTTGAAATACAAATTCATTTCCAGCTCTTCGGGCTGGATCACCCGTACATTGCTCTTCATTACCTAAAATAGCAAAATCAATACCGACCTCATTTAGGATGGTAACAAATGCTTTGGTTACCTTTTTGGCTCTGTCATCAAAACTTCCGGCGCAACCGACCCAAAACAAAATTTCAGGTTCTTTTCCTTGCGCTTTTAAGTCGGCCATTATGGGAACATTCATATAATAATTTTTTCTGTAGTGTTACATTAGGATTCTTTAGCCCAATCGGCTCGTTCATCCGGAACTTGCCATACGGCCCCTGAATTTTCCATACTGGTAAACATAGGCGCCCAATCTTTTGGGCCGGCTGATTCAGTCAATATTTCGTACCTGCGCATTTCTAAAATGGGCTCCAATGGATTTATGAGAACTGGACAAGCTTCAACGCAAGCATTGCAAGTAGTGCAAGCTGCCAATTCTTCTGAACTGATATAATCGAATAGAGATTTACCGTCATCAAAATTTTCTTTAGATAATTTCTCTTCATTTCCTCGTTTATCCGATTGAATGTATTCTGGATTTCCTGATCTGATTTTATCTCCAACCTCTTCTGCCCGATCACGTATATTCATAACTATTTTGCGCGGGGAAAGTTTCTTACCCGTAATATTAGCGGGACATTGTTCTGTGCATCGTCCGCACTCAGTGCAAGCGTAGGCTCCCAACAGCGTTCTCCAACTTAAATCAGTGACGTCTTTTGATCCAAATTCTGGAATTTCATCAGTCATGGGAACATCATCATTTGCTAATCCCAACATGGATTTAATTTCAGTCGTGATTTCGGGCATATCTGACATTTTACCTCTGCTGTCCTGTCGAGCAAAATAGGTGTTCGGAAATGCTAACAAAATATGTAAGTGTTTAGAATAAGGTAGATATAGTAAAAATGCCATCACCATAAGGAAATGAAGCCACCAGCCCGTTCGCTCAAGGATGACTAATGTTTCTTGCTCAAGTCCTCCAAAAAGCAAGGGGCCTATGGATTGAGATAAATAAAAAGGACCGGCCTTTGGATAATGTTCGGGATCTAAATCTTGCAAAAGGACATCTGTGCCATTCATGGTAAAGATGCCAATGATCAGAATAAGTTCTCCAAATAAAATGAGGTTGGCATCTAATTTTGGCCAGCCTTTCATTTCAGGTTTTTTAAATCGTGGAATGTACAATAAGTTTCTACGTATAAGGAAAACAAAAGTGGCTACGAATGCCAAAAGTGATAGTATCTCTATAGTGTTGATGATAATAGGATAGACTATGGAAAGTTTGTCTGCGAAAAAACGGTGAACACCACCAAAGCCATCTATGAGAATTTCTATGAGTTCAATTTGGGTAAAGAGGAAAGCTACGTAGATAAAAAGGTGAAATATTGCCGGAATCCAGTTCTTGAACATTTTCTTTTGCCCAAAAGCAACCAAGACCACATTTTTCCAACGAGGTCCAGTCGGGCCGTCCGTTGTTTCGGGCTGTCCCAGATTAATGTTCTGATAAAGTTGAGCATATTTTTTAAAAGCGAAAATGCCTACTAAAAGCAGGACAAGGACAAATAAAACTTGCTGTATCATAGGGTACAATTATACCTGAATATATATGTATCTGGTGAATTTTCCAAATCTATATACCCAGGTGCTTCAAGATTAGTTATTTTTGGGTTATGGAAATAATGAATCATCAAAAAGTCATTCAAAAAGTAAAACGAATGGCATTCCAGATATGGGAAGAACATTACGATAAGAAAAAGTTGATTATTGCGGGTGTAAATACAAATGGGTATTTATTTGGGCAATTACTAAGTCGTGCACTACGAGAAATAAGTGATATTGAAATAGAGGACTATAGAATTTCATTAGACCCCTCTGCTCCACATCTGAAATCTATACAATTAGATCCTTTAAATGTTTGCAAAGATAGTCATGTTATTGTTACAGATGATGTGGCCAATACCGGACGGACTCTATTTTTTGCTTGTCAGCCTTTTCTTAGTCATTTACCCTCAACAATTGAAGCGGCTGTCTTAGTAGATCGCAAGCACAAAGCATATCCTATTCAGGTTGATTTTGTAGGATTGTCGTTAGCGACAACACTTAAGGAACATATAGATGTGATTCTGGATGGTGATGAATATTCAGCTCATCTTCGATGATTTTTGATTAAAATTATTGCTTTTCGCGGTAGCGATGGGAAGGGTCGCGTCTTTGACGCGAGTCTGTTCTCGTTCCGTTTATAAAACGGGACGAGATAAAGACGGAACCCCTGGA
>CAZVFU010000032.1:0-24221 GCA_964626595.1 uncultured Saprospiraceae bacterium | reverse complement strand
TTTTCCTAAGGCTTCTCCGATACCTTCAATTTCTTCAATTTTGTAATTTGCCATAGTACAGTTTTTATGTTTTTTTGGGTAAAATTTACTCACTTAACAAAATAAGCCATTTTGTCCGTGGTAGGCGTAAATATAGATTATTTTTCTAGATTCGCCAATCTTTGTAATACCAAAGCTTGACAAAATTGCTTTTTATAATGGTAAATGGATTTTGAAGAGTTGTTCGGTTTCTCTGGAAGATATCTTTCTACAACCTAAAACATTGAAATCGGATTTCGGTAGTGAGTTTCGGAGAATTTAAATTCATTGTTTAGAAACCAAAACTTTCCGAGGAGACGACGGTTTTTCTTTGTATACGAAATCCAGTAATCAGAGAGCAATATATATTACATGAGCATTACATTTTTCCCCTATCATTCACAAGAGTCATTAGAGTGGGATCAGATAAAAGACTACTGGGCTTCTTATGCGATTGGAGAGTTGGCTAAAACAGTGATCATTGATTTTCAACCGTCTGTGAACAGGAGAGAGGTCGATGACCTTTTTGCGCCTGTCAAAGCTGTCATGAGTCTTCGCCTTAATGGCAAACGCCTTCCGCTTCGTCCGTATGATGACATTACATCAGCAGTAAAGCAACTTGCCGTCGAAGGGTATATCTTGGAGCAGGAGGAAGTTGTTGCTATATACAAGCAACTCCGGATGAGTCTGGAACTTCACGAGGCAGCGAAGGAGTGGGAGGCAGAGGAATGGGCTTCTATTCGATCTGAAATCCGTTCCATTCCCTTACCCTTATCGATTATTCATGATTTCGAGAAAATTTTTGATGAAAACTTTGAAGTTCGATCCAATGCTAGCGCGGAACTCACGCGTTTGTATCGGTCTTTGGATCATGCTCAGCAGCGATTGAACGGTGCTTTTTCGAAAATCGCGAAGCAGTACAGAGATCAGGGTGTACTGGCAGATACCGAGGAAACTGTGCGTTCCGGCCGACGGGTATTGAGCGTTAAGTCTGAACACAAGCGTCAAATCCCAGGAATTATTCACGATGAATCCGGTGGAGGGCGTGTTTCCTACGTAGAGCCGCAGGCCATATTGGATATTAACAATGATATTTTCGATTTACGTCAAGAGGTGAAACGTGAAATATTTCGCTTGGTAAAATACTTATGTGATCAATTGCGTACCATTCGGGATCAATTGATCGAGATTCAAGAATCCATCGTTAGATGGGATATGATTCGTTCACGAGCCCGATTTGGTGAGTCTATGGATGGCATTTGTCCACACATTCAAATGGAGCCTTGTATCAAAATCTCTAAGGGCAGGCATCCTTTACTTGTTCGTCAGGAAAAGGAGGGTGGGGAAGCCGTTGTACCCTTTGATTTAATTCTGGAAAATAGTAATCGATTACTAATTGTTAGTGGACCAAATGCAGGTGGTAAAACGGTATTGATGAAGGCTGTGGGACTTTTGCAGCTGCTTGTCCAGTCTGGAATCCCTGTTCCTGTGGATGAAAATACGGTTTTCGGGATATTTAGTCAGATTTTAGTGGATATTGGTGACCAACAGTCTTTAGAGGACGATTTAAGCACATATAGTTCTCATCTGCAAAATATGAGACTCTTTTTGGAACATGCCGATAATCGCAGCTTATTGTTAGTCGACGAATTGGGAAGTGGGACTGATCCCCGATTAGGGGGTGCCATAGCCGAATCCATATTGCATCAGCTTTTCAGGCAGGGAGCTTTTGGAGTAATTACCACGCATTACAGTAATTTAAAATCTTACGCTCACAAACAAAAAGGAGTTCTCAATGGTGCAATGACATTTAATAAAAAGCACTTGTCTCCCACTTATCAATTACGTATCGGAAAGCCCGGAAGCTCATTTGCCTTCGAGTTGGCGGAAAAAAGTCAGTTGCCGAAGCGTATTTTAGACCAGGCTAAGAAGAATGCCGGGCAGGCCTTAGTGGATGTGGATCAGATATTGGCGGATATTCAGGAGGAGCGGAAGGAAATGGAAGAGAAGATGCGTCAGCTGAAAATAAAGGAAGCGCAGGCTGATCAGTTGCGACTGACATATGAGAAGATGCAGAAGGATTTGGAGGGGCAGCGAAAGCGTCTGAAAATGGTTCAAAAGGAGTACGATATTGCCAAGGGGGTAGAGGCAGACAAAAAGTTAAATGCTCTGATTGATGATTTGAAGCGTGAGCAAAACTTGAAAAAGGCTCAGGAGGTGGCGAAAAAGCATAAAAATGAGTTGGAAACCCATGTCAAAGGCCTGCAAAAAATGGAGGAGCAGGAGTGGAAAGAGCGACAGAAGAAAAAAGAAACCCGGCTTGAGGTGGGAGATCATGTTAAGCTGAGAGAATCGGGAACGACCGGCACCATTCAACGGATTGATAAGGGTCGAGCCTTTGTTCAAACAGGCAATTTTCAAATGGAAGTGAAGTTGCGGGATTTGCGTGCGATCCAGGAGCCCATGGATGTACGCAAAGAAAAATCAATAAAGCTCCAATCAGATCAAGCTGCTCGAGGATTAAAACCTAAGTTGGATATCCGAGGTATGCCTCGGGAGGAAGCATCTAAGATATTGGAACGCTACCTGGATCAGGCATTAGTTCAGGGCGTCCACCAATTAGAGATCGTCCATGGAGTAGGGACGGGGGTACTTCGTAAATTGGTAAAGGACAAAGTAAGAGAAATAGGAGTTTTCAGCAAAGCCGAACATCCTCAACGCGAGTCAGGGGGGGAGGGTGTGACCATTATAACTGTTTAGAGGTTCGGGGCGGTTTACATTTCTGCGAAGTAGGCTTTTATTTCTCTAGCATCTTTGGAGTCCATGCGGCCGGCTAGAATTAAACGGAGTTCACGTCGTCTGATGGCTCCTTCGTGCCTTTTCTTCTCTTCTGAGGATACGGGATTTAAATCGGGAATAGGAACGGGTTTTCCTGTTTCCTGGTCTATGGCAACAAAAGTAAAGTACGCATGATTACATTTTACACTTGCTCCACCTCGCATACTGGATGCAAAGACTTCTACAAAAATTTCAACTGATGTCGCAAATGCCCGAGTTACGTAGGACTTAATAGTCACGACCTCTCCCAACTGAATAGCTCGCTCAAAGGAGACGTGATCCACTGAGGCTGTAACGACATATTCTTCACAATGCTTCCCTCCGCATATGGCTGCGCCAACATCCATCCAGCGCATCAAGTTGCCACCCATTAAATTATTGAGAGGATTGGTGTCGTTAGGCATGACTAATTGAGTCATAACTGTGATGCTATCTTTAACTTCTTTTATCTTTCTTGACATGATTTTATTTTCTTTTTGTATTTGTATTTTCTTTATACCACTCCCACTCGAATAGGCCTGCAAACTGGTGTATCACCTTTTCTTTTACCTCCTCAGCATCAATTTTAGTCCCTAATTCCAGAGATAGGGAAGTTACGGCCTTGTTTTCATCGGAAATACCACAGGGAATGATTCGCTTAAAATATGACAGATCAGGCGAGACATTGAATGCAAACCCATGAAGACTAACCCAACGACTAAGATGAATTCCAATAGCACAGATTTTTCGGTCAGGTAAAGTTGATGTCGCCGGCAGCCAGACCCCTGTGAAACCTTTTCTTCTCTCGCCTTGCAGACCGTAATCGGCGAGCACATTAATGATAGCTTGTTCAATCGTTCGGACTAAGCGGTGTACATCTGTGAAAAAAAACTCCAGGTCTAATATTGGGTAGCCCACAATTTGCCCGGGACCATGGTAGGTAATGTCGCCTCCTCGATTTATTTTAAAAAATTCAATTCCGGCTTCCTCTAATTCATCTTCGGACATCAACAAATGCTCCATGGATCCACTTTTCCCTAAGGTGAATACATGTGGATGCTCACATAGGACAAAATAGTGATGTGGAGAGGGCTCAGGTCTGGGTTTTAGCTCTCGCTTGAATTCGATAAGCTTTTTCTGCAGAGCCGACTGTCGATCCCAGGCGTCTTTGTAAGATATTCGCCCCCAATCTTGAAATTGGACGCTGCGGACTTTACTCATAATTTAGGATAATTGGGTTGCTCGACTGGGAATGATCTCATTAACAAATGGGAGTAAGTGTTGGTGAAGTAATCCCAATAATTCTTCATCTACAAACTTAAGTTTTTCCGCGTCAAATATAGAGGTAACTTTTGAGACGGGCAATCGCACTGGGTGAACGTGGGTTTGTAAATAATTTAATACGGAAGTCAGGTGATCCAGCCCTCTCAAATTACCGGCTCGGCCCGTAGAGACTCCGATGAGAAATGCACTTTTGTTTTGAAAGTTAGAACTATAATCCCTAACCGAGCAAGCGTCAATAAAATACTTCAAAATACCGGGATAGCTTCCATTGTATTCCGGTATGATGAAGATAAATTTACTGGCAGGCAAAATGTACTTGTTTTGAAGGTTTTGTATAATCGGATGCTGTTCATCCGGATTAAACATGGAGTTTTGAATATCTACACCCTCGAGTTCACCTAAATCCAAAATCCGAAGGGAATTCTTTGTATGGGGTTTGAGGAGACGATATAGAGTTTCAGTAAACAGGCGGGTATTACTATTCTGTCGATTTGTTCCCGAAATCAAGGTGATGTCTTGAGTTTTTGTCATGATTTTACTTTATGAAGGGATATAGAATGGTATAAAAATGTGGATTTCAAGATTCATTGATGTAACTTTGTACATCGGAAATAGTTGAAAAAAGACATACCATGAAGTTTACTTATTTTGGGCACTCTTGCTTTATGCTGGAATTAAAAGGTTTCCAGTTGTTGTTTGATCCCTTCATCACACCTAACGAATTAGCTACAGATATAGATGTCGATTTATTGGATCCCGATTATATTTTACTCACGCACGGCCATGAAGATCACGTAGCTGATTTGGAGTCCATTGCCAAACGATCGGGAGCAAAGTTAATATCAAACTTTGAATTGGTATCCTATTACAGCGAAAAGGGAATAGAGGGTCATCCACTAAACCACGGGGGTATGGCTTCTTTTCCATTTGGGAAGGTCAAGTATGTCACCGCGATTCATTCTTCTGTTTTGCCCGATGGCACTTATGGAGGAAATCCCGGAGGGTTTGTGGTCCAGGGAAAGGAAAAGACAATTTATTTTGCTGGGGATACCGCCTTGACCTACGATATGAAATTGATTCCCGAAATGGGTTTTAACCTGGATGCAGCTATTCTTCCCATTGGGGATAATTTTACCATGGGACCTGAGGAGGCTTTAAAAGCCGCAGAGTTTGTCCAGTGTGATACTGTCATTGGCGTTCATTTTGATACATTTCCCTATATTGAAATTGATCATGCTGAAACGAAAAATTCCTTTCAGGAAAAAGGTAAAAAACTTCATTTGCCTAAGGTAGGTGAGGAGATAGAACTTTAATTATGGGAAAGATAATTGCCATTGCAAATCAGAAAGGAGGTGTGGGAAAAACAACCACGGCCATTAATCTGGCAGCTTCATTGGCCGTATTGGAATACAATACGCTTATAGTGGATGCTGATCCTCAGGCCAATGCCACATCTGGAGTCGGCATCTTGCCGGAAGATGTGGAGTATAGTATTTATGACTGTATGCTAAATGATGTTCCACCTCAAAAAGCCATTTTAAAGTCAAATACCCCCTTTTTATCTGTACTTCCTTCTCATATTGATCTTGTAGGTGCTGAACTGGAATTGGTCTCTACTATGCGACGGGAGTTTGTTATGGATAACGTGCTTCGGTCTATTCGGGATGAGTTTGATTTTATTTTGATTGATTGTTTACCTTCTTTGGGGCTCATTACTATTAATGCTTTGACCGCAGCTGACTCTGTATTGATTCCGATTCAATGTGAGATTTTTGCGCTGGAAGGTTTACAAAAATTAAAGAATACCATTGAAATGGTTAAGAATGCTACAAATCCAAAGCTGGAAGTGGAAGGTATCGTGTTGTCAATGTATGATTCCAGACTTCGCTTAGCTAATATTGTGGTTAATGAGGTCAGAGATCACGCCACCGATCGGGTTTTTGATACGATCATTCATAGAAATTCAAAGGTAGGAGAGGCCCCGTCCGCACATTGTCCGGTGATTTTGTACGATGCCGGCTGCAAAGGGACTAATAATTTTTTGAATCTGGCTAAGGAATTGCTGGAGGTGAATGAGGTTAAAAAGCCCGCTCAGGCTGTAACCTCCTAAAGTTGGTTGTAAGATATGGCAAAAATGAAAAAAAAGGAATTGGGCAAAGGGATTCGCGCCCTGTTATCCAATGCTGAACATAGTGCTTCGAAATCTGAACAGCAGGAAATAGTAAAAGAACTTTCCAGCCACATAGCAATGATTCCCTTGCATCAAATAGAAATCAATCCTTTTCAACCACGGACACAGTTTGATGAGGAAGAGTTAGTTGCTTTAGCTCAGTCTATTCGAACACATGGTATCATTCAACCGCTGACGTTACGAAGACTGGGACCAGATTCATTTCAGATTATTTCAGGGGAGCGAAGATTTCGCGCATCATCTGAAGCGGGACTAGAAGAAGTGCCCGCTTACATTAGACTGGCCAATGACCAGGAAATGCTGGAAATGGCTTTGGTTGAAAATATTCAGCGTCAGGACCTCAACGCGATTGAGGTGGCTATTTCTTATCAACGGTTAATGGACGAATGCAATTTGACACATGATGCGCTTTCAGAGCGAGTGGGTAAAAATCGAAGTACAGTAACGAACTATATTAGGTTGCTCAAACTTTCACCTGAGATTCAGCAAGCGATTAAAGAGCGCAAACTATCCATGGGACATGCTCGAGCTTTAGCGGGTATGAGTAATGTGGATCAGCAGCTTTTTGTATTTAAATCTGTTTTGGATAAAGGATTAAGTGTTCGGGCTACAGAAAAGCTGATCCAGTCTATTCACAATGACAAAAAATCCTCATCTACGAAAAGATCAGAGGTTCATCCCGAGATTCGAAAGATTCAAGATCGATTAACAGATCGCCTTAGCGCACCCATTAAAATTCAACGGAATAACAAGGGTAAAGGAAAAATCGTTATCTCATTTGAGGATGATGATCGCTTGAATGAAATTCTTGACATCTTAGATGTTTAAAGCCTTACCATTGGCTTTATTGAAAGCCTAGACCCTAAGATTTGTAATTTGTGCGGTGTTTTTGGGTATCGCAAATAAGCGCATATTATTGAACGGGATTCTTTTTATGTTTCATCTTGAGTATCAAAGCTTTTTCAGAGTCTATGGATCGGGGTCCCAAAAGTATGATCGAATTGAAGTTGATAGAATTCAACATTTTACCATGAGTATACGAATGAAATTCATCTTGTTAAACATCCTTTTTATTTGGTTCGCAGGTGGAGCCATGTCATCACTTATTTATGGACAAATACAAGACTCTCTGAGTCAGGTTGAGCTAAGCGATAAGAAGCAAACCCAGGTTCAGAAAGAGAATAGTGACAAACCGTCTGATACCGGATTTTCAAACTGGATGCGAAAGCAGACTCGAGCAGCACAAGAGTATTATTTTGGAAATACCTATCCTTACGCCGGGCGTTCGGCTTTATTGTCAACGATTCTTCCTGGTGCAGGTCAAGTATATAATCGGCAATCCTGGAAAGTAGGCTTAGTATGGGGTGGGATCGGTTTTACTCTGTATAATTTGGATCAGAATTTGAGTCAATATCGCCGTTTTCGAGATGCTTATGAGCTTTCAATAATGGGAGAGGAACATGCCCTTTCCTTTTTAAGTGAAAATGCATTGAAGACCTACCGCGATCAATTCCGATCAAATTTAGAGCTTAATTATATCGCTCTTGGAGCCATATATCTGCTAAATATTGCTGAAGCTTTTATTTCAGGCCATTTGGCTGGTTTTGATGTATCTGAAAACTTGAGCTTTCATATTCCTCCTGGAACGCCCGCGGCTCCTTTGCAAGTGGGTTGGGTATATCGATTTTAGCTTGTTAACTTATTGCTAAAAATTATTATAAATCGCTTGGCTTGGCCGAAGTTTTACTACTTTTGTGCCCGATTAGACTGTACACTCAATCAATTCTCAATATAAATACGAAATAGACATGAAAACGAATCGAACATTTACCATGATCAAACCCGATGCTGTAAAGAATGGTCATATCGGGGGTATTTTAAATCAAATTAATGAAGCTGGATTTCGCATCATCGCGATGAAATATACCAAGCTTTCAGCTGAAAAAGCTGGCGATTTTTATGCTGTGCACAAGGAGCGTCCGTTTTATCAGGAATTGGTTGACTTTATGTCTTCCGGTCCGATTGTAGCCGCTATTTTGGAGAAAGACAATGCAGTCGAGGATTTTCGGAAATTGATTGGCGCTACGAACCCGGCTGAAGCTGAGGAGGGAACCATTCGAGCAAACTATGCGACCAGCATAGGTGAGAATGCCGTTCACGGCGCTGATTCCGATGAGAACGCAGCGAGAGAAGGAAGTTTTCATTTTGCGGAGACGGAGATGTTCGCTTAAGATAAATTGGACGAAAACTACAAAAGCCCGGCTGAATTTCAGCCGGGCTTTTTTATGGTCATTTTTGAAAATCCGTAAAGGAAGAATGAACTATTAGAATTTGTGACTATTGTCCAGGCTGAAGGATCGGCCCGGATTTACACTATTAAATATTTCTGTGCGAGGCTCAAAGGATCGTAATATGATTCTTTTGGGCAAGTTTTACACATTCGGGAGCTGAAAACCTAAGCTTATTCTCAAAAATAAAAAAAGGGCAGGCTAAATAGCCCACCCTCCAAGTACAATGGAGTCTTCTACTTCTCCAATTTACATCTTATAACCAAAACTTAAACTGAAAGTGCGTTCGGGTCTTAGTCTGGTAAAGAGCTCATCCTGCGTTCCAAAGGATTTAAAAACCTCCTCGCGATCATCACCTAATAGGTTGGAAACCTTTGCGCCTACATTAAATCTGTTTTGAGTGCCGAATGATCTACTAATATTTACATTCAAGCTATGGAAGGGTACTGAATATACATCTGGACGATCGGCAATTCCTACGAATTGAAGGGTTTCACCCTGAACATTATAAAACATACCAAATCCCCACCCATTTTCAGGATTTGCATAAGACAATCCTGTGTTGATCAAATACGGTGCTTGCCCAGCCATGTCTCTTTGCCTATCGATTTCCTGCCCATCTCGAGCATTTCTTACTCTGGAATTAAACTCGGTATCGCTCATCTCAATAGAAGATTGGGTAACGGTTATATTTGCATTAAATGTAATATTATCTAAAGCATTAGCAACAAAAGCCAAGCTTTTACGCAATTCAAATTCCGCTCCGAATACTTGTCCGAACCCAACATTTCGAGGCTGAAAGTTATTAGGAGCCTGAACATACTGTACGATCTCGATAGGATTATTAAATGTTTTATAAAATCCACTCACTGAGATCAGCTGACCTGCATTTTGAAATAGTTCCCACCTAAGATCGAAATTATTAATGTTGGTGGCTCGTAAATTCCCATCCCATATTATTTCACCGGTTGCCACATCAATATCTGGAAAGAACCCACCTATAAACGTTCTACCCGTAATCGGATCAAGAATGGTTGCAAAAGACGCTTCCTTAAATGAAGGTCTAGCGATCGTCATACTATAAGATAGTCTTAAGTTCATTTTCTCCCGTAATGCGTAAATAAGGTTTACGGCTGGAAAAAAATCTAAATCATCAATTACTACCTCATTATCAAGTCGATCTTTATCCTGGTTTATTCCGCTATATCTTTGCACATAATTTTCTGCCCTCACCCCTATAATTGACCTTAAATTATTAATCGGTGAAAACTCCAATGACGCATAGGCTGCGGTATTATTGATATTTGCATCAAAAGCATTCGTATTGTTTGGCAAAAATTGAGGATCGTATGTGACTCCATTTCGGTTTTCAGGAGTCCACAGATTATCAAATTGAAAAATGTCGTTTGGATTATCCGTAATGTCTATTGAATTCGGTCGAATTTGAAAATTCTCTATCGAATAATCCCGCTGTTTATAGGTATGTCCACCACCAAATTTAAGTTTCGCTTCTTCCCCTCTGAAAATAAATTTATTTGTTGCATCCGCTTTCCCCGCCAGATTATCTTCAGAAAGGAAGCGCCAAATTCTTTCTGGAATGCCAGATTCTGACCCTACAGTCAACTCGTCCCCATCTGTACGAATTCGTGTGAATCGGATATCCGGGTCATCCATTTGGGACCGAGTTGCAGCCGCTTTCCAATCGACTTTCCAGGCACCCTCACCTGCATTGTGCGTACCATTGATCATAATATTTGTAAGCGAACTTTGACTGTATTCAAGGTTGTGCTGGGTGGCAGTAAAGTTGGAACCTTGATCACGACCTATATAATTGAAAAGACCTGCTTTTGACTCGCCATTTTGCAAGTGAAGTACATTTAGACCTATTTTTGATGTTTTGGTTTTTGCGCTAAAGCCTGCAAGCCCGCCCAGTAAAACATTATTTACTCCAAAATCCCCTCTTTGGATTTCGCGTGACTCCATATCAAATACATCAATACTTTCGTCCAGACCGTATCTGTTGTATTCAGCATCTTGATAGAAGTCCGTATTATTTTTGTAAGTGAGGGCTAAATTATATCCCAAGGTTACCTTTTCCCGATTGAATTGGTTTCCTGAAGATAAACTCAGGCTGTAATCCATAAAAGAGTTGGCTCTCATCGCTGCGAGATTTGGGTTGAAATCCTGCAAGATTTGATTGAATACCTGGCCATCTCCTCGGGGATCTCCAACCGCATCAGCCAAAAAAGGAATATTACTTCTTCCCTCTGTGGGTAAAGATCTGGTTCCATCATCAAACCCTAAGAAGTCAGTGGATCCACCCTCATACGTAAGATAATTACTATTCAGATGCATATCTGGATTATAACCTAAGCCACCAGAAATGCTGAATGTTTTACGTTCTGGGAAATCCTTGGTTGTAATATCCACAACCCCCCCGGTAAAATCGGCCGGCAAATCCGGTGTGAATGTTTTTAGGACAATAATGTTATCAAGAATATTGGTCGGGAAAATATCCATCTGAACCGTATTTCTATCAGGATCCAAACCTGGAATATCCATACCATTTAAAATTGTTTTCGTGTAGCGATCACCTAACCCTCTAACATAGATGTATTTGCCACCTTCTACTGAAACACCAGGTACTCTTTTAACAGCAGCTGCAGCATCAGAGTCACCAATTTTTTTAAAACTGGCCGCTGAAATTCCATCTAACATGTTTATGGACTTGCGTTGAAGGGTTGCCACAGCCGCTTCTGTATTTCTTGCTTGAGAAGCGGTTATTACTACGACATCCAGATTCTGCATGGATTCCCCCACCCGACCATTCAATAGGGTCACCTCATCCGGTTTTATTTCTACGTTTTCAATTATTAAGTCACTATATCCTAAGAAATTGAATGTTACATTGTAGGTGCCAACAGGTAATGAGATGGAGTATGCTCCGTCTAAATCAGATGTAGTTCCTGTTCCTAATTTATCTATGATTACGTTACCAAAGGGTAGAGGGTCGCCCGTTGCGTCATCATACATCACCCCACGAAGGGTTCCGTTTTGAGAAAAAATGTTTGCTGTAAAAGCAAAAACGAAGAGAGTGTAGAAGAAGATTTTTTGCATTGTACTTGAATTGGAATGAAAAAAAGCAAGGGATCACAAATCGCGATCCACTTGCATATTTATTAGTGAAAGCAATATAGAATTAGAAGTCTGCTAATTGTCCTCTCGCATCAGCTAAGGTCCATCCACTAAAAGGTGAAGCAGTCGCTCCAACTGTTGGACTGGTCGTAGTGATAATATTGGAATTCAATGGTTGGGTAGTGAAAATATCCAATAGATTTTCGGTTGGATCCCCATTTTCATTTTCATCAACTTTCTCCTGGAAAATATCTTCGATGGTTAAGTTTCCTTCTGAAAGATGGCTAGTGTTGAACTGCAGGTTTGAAACAGTCAAAGATCCATCGAGATAGTTCTGAGATACGCCATTATTGTCAAATTCAACGTCTGAAGTTTCGGAAAATCCAAAGAAGTAGCAATTCTCAATTGTACAGGTAACGCCATCTCTGAAATCAATGTACTCACCATTACCGCCCTTTAACGAACCATTTCTTAGGGTAAAAGATCCAGTTCTAGAACCTTCCGGCCCATCCAATTCCATGGCATGATCTGAATTCGCTCCAGCTATGTAGATGAAATTATCTATCGTGCCTGTATAAGCTTGATCCATATCGTAAGCGTCATCACCTTGCCCCCATACTAAAGCATTTGTAATGTTAACGGTACCACCATAGCACTCGATACCGTCATCAAAAGTAGAAGCGACTTCAATATTTTCAACAATTGTACCTGATCCAACACCACCGAAAGAAATACCATTTATCTCATTTCCCTCACCGATATCGGAACCTCCGTAACGGACTGAAACGTATCTTAAAATACCTGAATTATCAGTGGGGTCGTTGCCACCGTATAGTCCAGTTAGATCACTTGGAGGAATTCCTTCAATTTGTGCGGGCTCAGAATCAGCTGAAATAGGAGCATTCCCTAATATGATTAAACCTCCCCAAAGACTATTTATATCATCGTCCAAATTTGGACTTGCAACCTGTCCAGGCATGATCTCATCAGAAGTGGAAGTAAAGATAATGGGTTGGTCTGCTGTTCCATCTGCAATCAGTCTGCCTCCTCTGGCAATTAGCAAGGCAGTAGCGTTTGGTCCAGATCCGGGTGCTCCTTTAATAATTGTTCCCGGCTCAATAGTTAAGGTAACTCCATCTTCTACAGCAATTCTTCCCCCTAATTGATATACATTGTCAGCTGTCCATGTGACATCGGATGTAATATTTTCAGTCACACAAACATCAAAAAGACAAACATCTTCTACGGGATCATCGTCATCATCTCCACAGGAAGAAAAAGTGAGTAGGGCTCCAGCGAGCAAGATCAAAAGAAAAAATGGGTTCAATGTTTTCATATCTGCTATATTTAATTTGTTGATGCAAATATGAGGACAGTATGTTACCCTAATGTTAAGCCGGGATTAAGTAATAATAAGAAAATATAAAGGCTATGTTAATGCTGTATAAACAGTTGTTCATATGAAGGACTGAGCCCCTTTGTGGAAAGTACTTCTTTGGCTATTTCCCATCAAATTTTCGGCCTGAACGATCGATATTTGTCGAATCAGCCTGTTGTGTTCCCATGAGTAAAATGTCCTGAACGTTGACATGGGGCGGCCTACTTGCTATAAAATAAATGGCCTCCGCTACATCCTGAGCTTGTAAAGGGTTGAAATCGCTGTAAATTTTGGCCTTCTCCCGGTCGCCATCAAATCGTACGCGGGCAAATTCGGTTTCTTCAACATGAGCGGGAGCCACTTGTCCAACGCGAACTCCCTCCTTATATAAATCTAATCGCATAGCCCGTGTCAATGCATCTACGGCGTGCTTTGTAGCACAGTATACATTGCCGTTGGGGTAAACTTCTTTTCCTGCTGTGGATGCCGTGTTGATAATCATTCCAGGATGCTGCTCTTCCACCATATGCGCACTTACGATTTTACTCATATAGAGTAAGCCTTTAATATTGGTGTCGATCATTGTTTCCCAATGAGCGTAATCTCCCTTGTGTATAGGAGCCAAGCCCTTCGCAAGACCGGCGTTATTAATTAAGATATCAACCGGTTTGCACTTCGAGGGCAATTGATCGAAGGCGGTCTGGCATGCTTCCTTGACCCTAACATCCAATGGGCTGGTTATGACTTCACAATCATAATTTGTTTCCAAATCGTTTTTCATGGCCTCTAATCTGATCGTTCGTCGTGCTGATAAAATCAATCGATATTGTCCAGTTTTAGCAAAAACCTCCGCAGTAGCTCGTCCGATGCCTGAACTGGCACCTGTAATCCAGATATTTTTCATTGTAAATCTTTTATTGTATGCTCAAACGACTTTTTAAAGTCGGTAAAGGCCGAGGTAGCCGGGCCATTGAAACCCGTGTGAATTCGCTCAATCGCCCCCTCCTTATTAATAAAAATTAAAGTCGGATAGGATATGATTTCATCTAAAAAGGGGAGTGCTTGAGTTGCCTCTTCTTTATCTGAACTCCCCATAAGCCAAATGGGATAGGGAACTTCCAATAATTCCCGATATCGGGTAATGCTCGATAAAGCTTCTGTAGTATCCCTAAATTTTTCGAATGCCAAACCCAAAATCTGGACGGGCTCATCTGAGTTTTCAAGCACCCAATCCGATAAAAATTCGGCCTCGTCTTTACAATTGGGGCACCACGTCCCCATTACGGAAAGAATGACCGGCTTTTCTTCTTTTATGTATTGTTCCAGAGAGAGCTGGTTCCCGGTTTGGGGATCTATACCGTATACTCCTGACCAATTTTTATTTTCCACCTCCTGGGTGAGACTGTCTGGAGAACTCAAAGAGTAGTCTTCATCTCTAACAGCTGTCCAGGAGGCACTGTAATGAATACCCGACTGAAAGAAGCCGGACAAACTGTCTTTTCCCCTCTTTTGAGCGCTGAATAAGAATGCATGAGATCCGTCAAACACACTCAGCCATAAGCGCTCCTCAATTACAACCCCTTCTAGAAATCGGTAATCACCTGTCTCTGTTAAAAATGTTCCCCTTAGATGCACGCTGTCCTGTTCAAACTCTCCAATTGCCGGCCATCGATTCCCCTGGGCATCGGAAAACTCAACTCGCCAATTGCCGCTTACGTCCATTTTAGGCTCTAGAAGTTGAGTTTCAAAGCGATTGGGACGCCCGTGCAATGCCACGAAAGGGATGCTGTATTTTCTTCGGTTCTGATCGACAAACTCCCCCTGAATGGTATTCTCTAAAAACTCTCCAAAAATATATGAATTGTATTCCGGAAACAGGATACGAATGGTATCCCGTGCCTGACTTCGATCCCATCCCCAAAGATATTTCTTCACGCGAATGACCTCATCTCCATTTACAATGTCGATGACAAAACTATCAGGGTGCGCTTCCGGATACGAAACTTTCATGGTGAAAGGCAAAACATCATCAGATATACCTTCAAAAAGGGCGGTGCCACGTTCGCGTACGGCATCTTCGTCATAAACCGGGTAAGGATTCTTACCTAGTTTTAATTCAGCTCGCCAGGTACCCGGGGGCAGTCCGGCGAATTCATATTTGACATCTACACATGCCGAAAATCCAATCAGGAAAATAGGAATGAGTAGATAGAGAAGATTCGAACGGGTCATAGGTAACTATTTACTTTGTATTTAGGAACGGCCGGCTCCTTTAAAATGGTCTTCTTTATACTCAAAGAGGACATTAAAGCTTGTCAAACTGCCGTAAATCCGCGTTATGTACTGTTGCAAATGGATCTTTTCTTCATCAGACAACTCACTGGAATTGATTTTTTGCTCCATAACACGAATCCGGTCTCTAACCATAACAATCTTGTGGAAAAATGTTTCTATCGGCATTTCTTTAGATTGCAATTGTTCTTGCCCTGGTTTTAGGATGAATTTCCCATCCTTCCATTTGCTGCCCAACTCTACCAGGTGAGTAATGTCAGACCAACTTTTGAGCACCTTGACCAAAGCGGTTTCTACTTCATTGAAACTGACCTCTTCTTTAACTGGTATGGCTTCAACAATGTCCCATCCGCTGTATGTTTTCCCTACTTGCTTAAGACCGTGTTCAGTAAAGGTGACATCGTAGGCGGCTTTGTGTAAACGGACGATTACGCCGGGTCCGTAGTTGGGGTGAACGATGCGGCTTCCTACGCCTAATAAATTCTCGCTTGTCATGTGACCTTAATTTTGGTGTTTTATATAAGAATGATACTCGGTCAAATATAACGAAAAAATATAATGTATGAGGGAAATCGAAACTGCCTGCTTTCGGATGTATTGATCGTCATAGTTTACATGTAAGGCTGCACTTGATGCCGCACACAAGCCCATCATTATTAGGCTAAATCCGGATTCTATGATGGTATTCAATTAGAAATTATGGCCTATTATCACCTTAGGTCGCTATTGATTTTCGTCCTCATAATTTTCATCCCATTCCCGGGGTGTCGCTTCTGAATTGAGCTTACCGACGGAGGTTCCCACCAACATAGCTACAGCGGCATCTCCAGTCACATTTGTAACAGTTCTTAGCATATCCAATGGCCGGTCCACGGCAAATATGAGTCCAATCCCTGCCGGATTCACGCCGACGCTTTCCAAAACGATGATCAACATAAGAATACCGGCTCCGGGTACAGCGGCGGAACCGATGGAGGCCATGGTAGCTGTGACCACGATAGTAAGTTGATTTGAAAGGCTGAGGTCTTGGGCAAATACCTGAGCGATGAACACGGCTGCTATGGCCTGGTATAAACTCGTACCATCCATATTAATGGTGGCACCAATAGGACATACAAAACTGGTCACTTCCTCTTCTACGCCCAGATGCTCCTCAACGCGTTCCATTGTGACAGGCAGAGTGGCGGCAGAAGAGCTGGTGGAAAAGGCGAGCAACTGAGCCGGCGATATTTTTTTGAGAAATTCTGTAGGGGAGTAGCCGGTAAAAAGTCGCACAACTAAAGGATAAAAAATAAGGGTCATTAATCCCAATCCAATAACGACCGTGAGGGAATAAGCTCCTAATGCGATAAAAATGTCGGCTGAAGGACTTTCCGCTACCAGCGTGGCCATGAGTGCCAAAACACCGTAAGGTGCCATGAGCATGACGATGTCTACCAACTTCATGATGATTTCATTAAACCCCCGAAAGAAAGCCTTGACCGGAGCGGCCTCCTCTTCCTTAATCAGAATCATACCAATGCCGAATAGAATTACGACGAATATAACCTGTAACATATTCCCATTGTCGGTGGCAGCCTGAACAATATTCTCTGGGACGAGGTCAATGAGAGCGGATAAAGGGCCTTTTTCTTTCTGTTCTAATGCCTGCTCCATCTTTAGGCTGGCATCACCGGCGTAAGAGTCCAGCAGATCTTGTTGCGTTTCTTCCTGTATGAAGTTGCCAGGCTTTATGGTATTGACGAGAAGGAGACCTAAAGTAACCGCAATGACAGTTGTTACCAAATATATGCCAATCGTTCGACCCCCAAGCTTAGAAAGTTGAGCGATATTGTTCAGCCGTGAAATACCCACTATGAGGGATGCAATGATAAGGGGAATGGCCAGAAGCTTAAGGGCATTGATGAAAATGGTGCCAAAAGGTTTGATCCAATCTATAACAAATTCTTTTCCTCCGGGCATTTGAATCGCCATGAAGCCTAGAAGGATACCCAGTGCCATACCGAGTAATATCTGCCAGTGAAGGGGGATTTTAATCATAAGACGGGGATTTTGACCTGAAGAATTGCTTCTTGCAATGGGTCTAAAATAGAGAATTTATTCGAGAGTATTAAAATAATAGCTCAATGGAACCCTGAAATTATCTTTTCTGAGAATGGCTGTAATACCTTATTTAGGTTTTCGGGCGCGCGTCATTTCCCGCTTACCCTTTGGGCCGGGGAGGGGCTCGACTTCGAATCCGGCTGCTTTCAAATTACGCTTAAACTGGCCTTGCGCGCAATACGTGACAAGAACACCCCCCGGATAGAGCATCTGAAAAAGCTTGTGGGTGATAGTTGAACTCCATAATTCGGCCTGAGCACGAGGAGCAAAGGCATCGTAGTAAATAAGGTGGAAGGGCTCGGATGGCGGTGACCAGGTAGTAAAGTCGGCTTGTATTTTTCGAAGTTTGAAATCGGAGCTTATTCTCGACCATCCGTTCCAATCGGCCTGGTGGATTTTAAGAAATTGTTCTTTGGCACGATCAGAGTCAAAAAGAGTTTTGATTTCAAATCCTTCCAGTTCAGAGGATGGAATAGGATATGCTTCGAGCGCTAAATATTGGATTGCCAACCCCTGCTTTTGTGATTCACCTAAGGTAAGCAAGGCGTTTAAACCGGAACCGAGGCCCATTTCAAATATTCGCAGAGGACGTTGATCGATTTCAATTCTGGCGGTGGCCAGACCGGCCTCGATAAATACGTGTTGACTTTCGGATAGGGCTCCGTGTTTGGAATGGTAAGTTTCCTTAAAAATGGGGGAAATGTAAGTAAATGATCCGTCCGCTGTACGCAGGTGCGACATTATAGAAGAGGGATATATTCCAGTACGCGTATAAATGCATCCAGCCATTCTGAGCTCCAGGAGAAATCGGATGGACACCCGACGCCGCGATTGCAAGCACTGAAACTAGCTATGCATACGAACAGGAGGATATATCGACTAATATTCTTCATCTCTTCAAAAAATTTTGCCAAAGGTAATTATTTCTTTCAAAACGAAAGGGTCTGCGGTCTTAGTATCTGCGAATGAAACTAAGAAGCCCTTTGCGGTAGCGATGGGAGTGGATCCGCCCATCGGCGGATGTCCGAGCTCCCAGTTGGCTGGGAGCGAAGGACGGAACCCACGGACGTAGCGCCCTCGAGGTCCGCCGACAGGCGGATCCTCGGGGGACCGCCCTAATAAAAACAATAGAAATACCTAAGATTCTATGTATTTTTGGCCTATGCTTAATTTGAATTGGCGAAAGGGGCTACTCCATATGGCGGCGCGATTGCCGTGGAGCGTAATGTATACTTTTAGCTCTGTAGCAGCTTGGCTATTGTTTCGGGTAATTCGATACCGTCGCACGGTGGTATTGAATAATCTGAAATTGGCGTTTCCGGAAAAAAGTGAAAAGGAGCGATTGGACGTAGCTCGAGGTTTTTATCGGAACCTGTCTGACATTGCAGTGGAGTCGGTCAAGAGTTATCGACTAACAAAGGAAGAAGCTCGAAATCGGATCTCTCTCAAGGATGGGGGCTGCATTGAGGATCTGTACGCGCAGGGGCGAGGTGTGATGCTGGTCATGGGGCATTTTACGAATTTTGAGTGGACGGCAATGTGCCTCGAATTATGGGTGCCGCATAAGACGTTTGCGGTGTATCATCCGATAAAGAATGAACGGATGAATGCGTATATGGTCAATGTCCGGCAGCAATTTGGGATGACCCTTTTTAAAATGAAGGAGACTTATCCCTTTATGCTAAATCAGCCTGAGGAGCGCCCCTTGTATATTTTTATGGCGGATCAAAGTCCACACCGTGGAAAAGTTAAGTATGCCGCCCCTTTTTTTCATCCCTATACGCCTGTGCATCTGGGCGTGGAGAATTTAGCCAAAGCCTGCGATTTATCCGTTGTATTTTTAGCCACTCACCGCCTGGGGCGTGGCCGATATGAAATGCGGGCTGAGCTTCTTTGTGAAGACCCCAGCACAACGCAGCCTTATGAAATCACCAAAAGGCACATGGCTCGTTTAGAAACCGAGATTCGGCAGAGCCCATCGAGCTGGATGTGGAGTCACAAGCGGTGGAAAAATGTGAGTCGCGCTCGAGAAGTGATGCTCGGTGAGGAATCAGACGATGGCAACAAAAAGGAGAGCCAAAAATAGGGATCTTGAATATTTTTTTGTAATTATAAGGCTTCTAAGGAATCTTTTTACGCAAGAAATCCGGGCACAGAAGCCTGGGAGATCGATATGGAACAGACTCTTGTTTTTTTAACATTGGGATTGGCGCTAACCCTATTTATTTGGGGTAAAATTCGTCATGACTTTACGGCGCTAATTGCCTTGTTTTTCCTGGTGTCTGTGGGTATCATTCCTGCTGGCGAGGCCTTTTCGGGCTTTGGTCACCCTGCGGTAATTACGGTAGCCGCTGTGCTCGTGATCGGTAAAGCATTGGAGAATTCGGGTCTCATCGATATTGCAGCCAAGTACATTCTACGTATCGGCCGCAGACCGACGACGCAAATCTTAAGTTTGTGCGCTGTAGTCGCTGTCGCTTCCGGATTTATGAATAATGTTGGGGCGCTGGCCATTATGATGCCCATCGCTCTCTATATAGCCCGCAAAAGCGATTTGCCTCCTTCTTTTGTTCTGATGCCCATTGCCTTTTCCTCTCTATTGGGTGGGCTGACGACCCTGATAGGTACACCTCCTAATATTATCATTTCTGAATTTCGAGCTGAAAATATGGGCTCAGGCTTTGGAATGTTTGACTTTACCCCCGTAGGTGCCAGTCTCGCTTTCATCGGAGTATTATTTGTTGGTTTTTTGGGGTGGCGGGTGTTACCGCGGCGACAATCGAAAAATGAGGATTCGGACCTTTTCGACATTGATGACTATATTACTGAGCTCAGAGTGCCTTCAGATTCGGATGCGGTAGGATCCACTCTATATGATATCATTGAACGGTCCGGCGACGAGGTTCAGATTTTGGGTTTGGTTCGAAATAATCAGCGAATACATACCTTTAATATCCTGGAAAAAATTCAGGCAGATGATATCCTTATTTTGCAGTGTGATACGGATGCCCTGCAGTCTATTATAGAAAAAAGCGGACTTACCTTAGTTGGCGGTCGGCAGTTTCGCATGGATGCCGAGGGCTCTCGAAATATTATTTTGACTGAGGCTGTCATCATGTCTGGCTCACCTCTGGTCGGAAAAACAGCGACCTCAACTCAGTTGCGAACTCGATATGGCGTTAATCTTCTGGCTGTGGCGCGACGCGAAACTAAAATTCTACGTCGCCTCAATAGTATTTCCTTCAAAAACGGGGATGTGATTCTCCTTCAGGGGCGTGCAGAAATCATTGATGAAACGCTGGCGAATCTAGGCTGTCTTCCGCTCGCTCGCCGACAGCTGCGTTTTGGTTTTAAGAAAAAAGTGAGTCTGGCGCTAGGTATTTTCGGCATTTCTATCGCTATGGTGGTGATGGGCATATTGCCCGTTCAGGTTTCATTTAGTATGGCCGCGGTGGCCTTGGTTCTAACGAATGTGCTCCCCCTAAAGAAAGTGTATACCAGCATTGATTGGCCCGTCATCGTATTATTGGGCGCCATGATTCCCGTCGGTCAAGCGATGGAGACTTCCGGGGCAGCAAGCTCCATTGCCGAAAAAATTCTCCTTCTTAGTGATTACGTTCCTGTTTGGGGTATCATTGCCACTTTACTTATCATGACGATGTTACTCTCGGATATCATTAACAATGCGGCCACAGTGCTCATTATGGCGCCTATAGGTATGAGCATTGCCCAAACGATGAATTTGTCCATCGACCCCTTTCTCATGACCGTAGCCGTGGGAGGATCATGTGCCTTTTTGACCCCCATTGGCCACCAGTCCAATACGATTGTGATGGGCCCCGGGGGCTATAAGTTTTCTGATTATTGGCGCATGGGACTGCCGATGGACATTATTATCGTCACACTCGGAACACCCTTGATCATGTATTTTTGGCCGCCTTCTTAAAACCCAGCGATATGAGATACATTTCATTGATATTTTTCTTGTTCTGCTTTTGGTCTTGTTCCAATGACCTTGCAAGCCTTTCCGGTGTGTGGGTGGCCGAGTCATTAGAATCTGGGGGTCTGGCCTGTGAGGAAGAACTTCTTGACGATTACATATTAGATATAGATGCAACCTCTGAATCCTATGGACTTCAGTTGGATGTTAATGGTTGTAGTGGGCTTATCTCCAAAGCTCGAAACGGAGAAATCAATTTTAAGCCAGGGGCATGCACAGAGGCTTGTTGTGATTCGGAGGGTGCTATCTGTTTGTTGCAAGTGCTATCTAGGGTGGAAAGATACGAGTTCGATGGAGATAGCTTGATATTGTCTACCCCTTCTGCTGAAATCATTTTTCGTGCTCAATAATTTTATTCAAAGTTTTTGGGCGATCCCTCGCTTTTCAGGTGGCTCAGCCACCTGAACGCTTCAGGCGCTATGGTCGGAAGCTCGCTCAATTATTCGCTCTCTGTCACCCTATGAACAGGGTGACTCCGAGCGTTTCGCTCGGCTCCCGCTCAGCCAGGTGCTTCGCGGGATCTCCCCGGCACCGGCTGTGGTCTAGACCACAGCCGGTTTTGGGCCTTCCTCTCAGCGCTATCGCATAGGCTAGTTGGTACTATTCATATTATTTGGCAATAGACATAGCAGTGGATTAATGGAAAATAGGGGTCAGGCACACAATGAATTCTCTATCCGGCCTGATCCCTGCTCCAGACCTATTTTACTTTAAGACCATCCTCTTCCTATTAAACCAAGGGGCATATCCGCCTTCAAGTATTACTAGAAGTACGTCGGTCCAAAACGCTCAAAAGCAGCCATTTCCAATGATTCTCTATGGTCTGGATGCGATATAGAAATCAAAGATCGAGCCCGCTGCGCCAGGTTTTTACCGTAAAGATTTACCA
Source organism: uncultured Saprospiraceae bacterium (assembly GCA_964626595.1). Lineage (GTDB taxonomy): Bacteria > Bacteroidota > Bacteroidia > Chitinophagales > Saprospiraceae > JAWLFI01. Next base: position 1,826 of record CAZVFU010000032.1, on the reverse strand, counting down.
CGCCGAATTCTGTGGCAATGTAATGAACGTGAGCTCGGGTCGTTGTCACACTGCCTCCCATTTTTATAGTGGGAACAATTTTAGACTGGCCCTTACGCGTGGTGGAGGGCATGGCAATGATGGGCTTCCCATCCGGCGATAAGGCTGCGCCACGCATGAAATCCATTTGACCACCCACGCCCGAGAACTGTAATTGTCCGATGGTATCGGCACAAACCTGGCCGGTTAGATCCACCTCAATGGCGGAGTTTATGGCCGTCACTTTTGGATTCTTTCGAATAAGGGCAGTGTCATTGGTGTAGGAGGCTTCCTTAAAATGTACCATGGGATTATCATCTACAAAATCGTAGAGGGCCTGACTGCCCATGGCAAAGCAGCTTACAGTTCGTCCCGCTTTTACCTTCTTGTATCGGTTCGTGATCACTCCTTTTTCTAACAATGGAAGTACGCCATCGGAAAACATCTCCGTATGTATACCTAAATCCTTGTGATTGTCCAACTCAGCCAGAACTGCATTGGGGATAGCGCCGATACCCATTTGAAGGGTAGCACCATCTTCTACCAGTGTTGCTACTTGTTGACCAATTTGTGCAGCTGTCTCTCCGATTTGTGGGGCATCATGTAAATAGACCGGATCGTTAATTTCCACACCCAAATCAATGTCGGATACATGAACATGTCCATCTCCATGCGTTCGGGGCACATTGGGATTGATTAAAGCTATGACGCTTGGGGCTGAGGCCACGGCCGATAAGGTAATATCGACTGAAGTACCCAGCGAACAGTAGCCGTGTTGATCCGGCGGCGATACCTGAATAAACGCAATATCTAGTGGAAGAATCTGCCGGTCAAATAACTGGTGGATTTCACTCAAAAAGATAGGAATGTAATCTCCGGAAGGTGAGCTGATCGCCGAGCGCACATTCTGTCCGACAAAGCAAGAATTAATTCGAAAAACCTTTTGATAGGGAGGTTCTGCGTACGGTGCTTCCCCCTCGGTATGCATATGAATGATTTCGACTTCTTTTAGCTCCGTATATCGGTCACATATGGCGCGAATAATAGGTATAGGTGTCATGGCAGCGCCTTGAAAGAAAATACGGGTGTTAGACTTTACGCATTCAGCAGCTTTTTCCAGAGTCGTCAATTGCATGTATAGGGTTTTGTAGGGTAAAGATAGTAGAGAGGGTTTGGTTTTGCCTACTTATTAGCTGTTTTTCCCAGGCCAAATTTCCACCAGGGTTGAGAGTCTACGGAGTCCCCGGTCCTGTCATCATCCATGAGCACGGCCAAGGGTTCCAGTGCATCATAATGTCTGCAGACCACCTTAAGCATAGCAGCAAAGGGGAGAAATAAAATCATGCCTGAAAGCCCCCAAATAGCAGCTCCTATAAAGAGGGAGAATATCGCGGTGAATGCATTTATATTTACACTTTTCCCGACGATCTTGGGATTGAGAAAATTACCCTCTAAAAGTTGAACACCCCAAAATAAGATCGCCACACTAAAGGGCATCCAGATGGAGTCGTAAGCCATCAGGGTATATACAATAGGAATGGCTGCGCCCATCGCTGTACCAATGTAGGGTATTACCGATAAAAAGGCTGCGAGATAACCAAATAGGAATGGAGTATCTACACCAATGATCCACAATCCGATGCTATTGAGCAAGCCAAGAATGGCGATGAGCGTTACCATGCCGACGAGATACTGTTGCCCGACTTCTTGAATTTCCTTGAGCATTCCAATGAATGCGGTCTTTTTATTGCGCGGGGCTGCCTGGCGGGCAGCCTCCACTATGGTTTTATGAAAGAGTAGAAAAAGGA
>CAZVFU010000031.1:19186-24678 GCA_964626595.1 uncultured Saprospiraceae bacterium | reverse complement strand
TTTTCAGTTTTGACAGCGTTTACCTCTTTAGCCTTATTTATGTTGCATGGGGCCCTCTATTTGGGAATGAAAACCAAGGGCAAACTTTACCAGCGACTGGGTGAAATTATTCGCGCTACAACCATATTTTTTATTGTCAGTGCCTTACTTCTGAGTTTTTACACTCTACTTTATCAGGATCACTTAACAGCCCACATTCGCGAACAGCAATGGTTATTTGTGGTTCCCGTCGTTTTAGTATTACTCATGGCTAATATTCCTCGACAGGTCACCCGGAAGCAATATGGTTTCGCATTTATTTCTTCTGCGGCAATGATCGCTCTATTTTTGCTAATTGCAGCCTCGGGCCTTTTTCCTTACATGCTTTACTCTACTATTAATGAGGCCTACAGCCTGACCATTTACAATGCATCTGCCTCAGAAAAATCTCTGGGAATCATGCTTACTATTGCTTTTATTGCCATTCCCTTAGTGGGCATTTATACGACTTTTGTCTTTTGGACTTTTAGAGGGAAAGTGGAATTAGACGAACACAGTTACTAAAGAGTACCTTCGGAAACTATTTTTGAGGATGAAATGGCCTTAGGTGAATGAAGGGAAAGAACTGTAGGTTCATATTTTACATTTTGCCCCTGTCATTAGAAATGGGTGTCCACAAAAAAGATAGGTTTCGAGGATGCCCTAAAGGCAAATAAGAACCTCCAGTCCACCCAGGATTATAATTAATCCATCGAGAATGTAGCCGAAGTAGTATTCAGAGCGACTCGGAGAGCTTCGTCGTATCAAGGCTATTCCGGCTGCTAATACGAGTATATACGCCCAAAACAACTGCTCGTTGAGGTACTCCTGATAAAATAAAGGTATCAAAACCACAAAAGAGAGTACTAATAAACCGGAGGCCCAATCCTTACTGCGCTCTATCCCATAATAAGAGGGGAGGGTCTGTATGTGAGACACTTGATCCGTATAGACATCCCGAATATCAAAGGGAATGGTGATGGCAAAAATGAACAAAAATCTGTGCATGAGAAATAACCACTCACTGTAGTCCATCCCCTCACCGTTGATCCATATAGGCAGATAGCCGGTTACCCAGACCCAGGTGCTCGCGATGATGAATATCTTGAGAAAGGGGACCTGCCTGAGGCTGAGTCCATTTTGAAGGGGTAAAATATATAGAATAACCAGAGCTACAGGTGGAAAAAGGGCCCAGCTCCAAAACTCCGGATGTGTAAATAGAAGCCACCCTATGATTGCTGTAGCGAAAAAACTCATCGCCAAATTGATAAAACGCAACTGGTAAAAAGATTTAAATCGGGAAGACCAATCTTCGACATCGAGTTTTTTTAGACCATAAGCACGGTGTAAGTTATATACACAAAGTGTACCCAAGCCCACAATTCCATAATACGCCCCCGGAAGAGGGGGTATACCTAAAACCATCTGACTGCCCCAAGTTAAAGCCACCGCGCAAATAGCGATGAACAGATGCGTATGAAGAAGTACCGATTTCATAGCATGGGCTTAAATGAAGGCGCCCTGTTCATTGTCACTAAAAATAGTTGAAATTATGCTGGTTTTTTATTGCCCTTACGGATCCACACATGAGTTGAATCAAGTGCTCAATATCTTCTCTATGCGCCATCTCTACTGTTGTGTGCATATATCGCAGAGGAATCGAAAGTAAGGCCGAAGGTACGCCTGCATTGGAATAGGCGAAGGCATCAGTATCCGTTCCCGTTACACGAGAGGAAGCCTCTCTTTGAATCGGAATATTATTTTGCTCAGCGACATCGATAATCAGATCACGCAGAATATTATGCACGGCCGGAGCATAAGTGATCGATGGCCCATCTCCACACTTCACTTCTCCGTTCTTTTTCACATCCAGCATAGGGGTCGTCGTATCGTGGGTGACATCAATGACGATGGCTGCCTGCGGCTGAATGCGTTCTGCAATCATTTGCGCTCCCCGAAGACCGACTTCCTCCTGAACCGCATTTACGATATACAAACTAAAGGGCAGCTGATCACCCTTCTCATGCAGCGCCCGAGCCACCTGTGCGATAGCAAAGCCGCCTAATCGATTGTCCAAAGCGCGGCCGATGTAATAGTCATCATTCAGAGCCTCAAAGCCATCCTCAAAAGTGGCAATAGATCCCACATGGATGCCTTTCTCCAGCACCTCATCCTTGTCTTTGGCACCAATGTCCAGGTAAATATTATCCATAGATGGGGCCAGCTTGGCATTTTTCCCTTTGCGCAGATGGATGGCCGGCCATCCAAAAACCGCTTTGACAGGCCCTTTGCTTCCATGAATAAACACTCGTTTCGCCGGCGCAATCACGTGATCTGAGCCCCCATTGCGAATCACGCGGATAAAACCATCATCGCTAATGTGACTCACCATCCAGGATATCTCATCCGCATGCGCTTCAATTACAACCTTAAATTCATGCCCCGGATTGATAATGCCATAGGCTGTCCCATAGGTGTCTCTATCCCATTCATCCACGAAGGGTTTAATGTATTCCAGCCATGTTTTTTGGCCTTCTATCTCCCAGCCCGTTGGCGCGGTTTTGTTGAGATAATCAAATAAAAACTCCTCTGCTTCTGTATTGATAAATTTCATGGGCTTGATCCGCTTTATGATTTAGAATTCCAATTTTTAGGGTCTTTTCTCCACTCTTTCAGCACTGATTTTTCCTCTGTATTAATATAGCCTTCCTCCTCAGCTACCTCTATCAGCGTAGCATAATCAGTCAAAGAATGAGAGGGACATTTAGCCGCCTCAAATGCCGAAGCTGAAGCATCCAGTCCGTAGGTAAATATACTTAATACCTCAGCAACCTCTATGCCAATTTCTCGAATTGCGGCTACCGCCTTTAGACTCGACTGTCCGGTCGAAATCAAGTCCTCCAGAATGATAGCTCGCTTCATTTCCGGCCGCACTTGACCCTCGATGAGGTTTTGGCGCCCATGTCCTTTGGGCTTAGATCGCACGTACAGTAAGGGCAAATCGAGTGTATCTGCCATTAGCGCGGCCTGTGGAATCCCAGCTGTTGCTACACCTACTATCGTATCGATGGGCGTCTCCGACATCTTTGCCCGAGCACACAACTCGCGTTTTATTTCAGTCCGTAAGTCCGGGTGAGACAGACTCAATCGATTATCGCAGTATATCGGACTCTGAATTCCCGAAGCCCAGGTAAAAGGCTTTTGCGGACTGAGTTGAATTGCGTTAATTTGCAAGAGCGACAGGGCCAAATTTTTCGCCTTAGATCTCATCATTTTGTTTTAAATTGCTGCAAATGTACAAAATCCATATTTTCGATACGCCATTATCCATTGTCTCCGGAAAAAGTGGGGATGATTACAACAAAGCTATGAAACAGGGTAGTTTAGTTGCGCCCTTTCCGGGCAAGAAAAAGTTTTTATTGCACTACATTGACCTATTGGAAAAAACCGAGGATCATCCTGGGGTCGTTTTGGTCGCATCGGATGTAGATGATGCAGTGGATTTGCTGGAGTCCCTGTTTGAGCGAATGGATGCTGCAGGAGGTCTGGTAGAGCGCAAAAGCGATGGAAAGTTCCTGTTTATCTTTCGGAGAGGACGCTGGGATTTACCCAAGGGAAAGGTGGATGAGGGCGAAACTATTCCCGAGGCCGCATTGCGTGAAGTACGCGAAGAAACGGACCTCCATGATGTGGAACTCGGCCCTCAACTGGCGGTCACGCGCCACACCTACAAGCTCAAGAGCCAGCGAATTTTGAAGTATACCTATTGGTTTAAAATGCAGTCCGAAGGTGTGGACGCCCATCCCCAGACTGAGGAAGACATCGAGGAGGTGCGATGGATGACACTTGATGAATTTAGCAGCAGCGACGATTATGATACCTATCGGACCATCACCGAGATGCTGTCAGCGGAAGAGAATTCGCCCCAGGCTTAGCCATCGCGGTAATTACGAGTTTTGATTTGAATCGGAATGCGGGCGTGACCGGCCCCTTCGCTTCGCTTTCTGGGCCCGGTCGCTATGGTCGGAGGCTCGCTATTCGCTCGGCCCCTTCACTTGGTTTGGGTCTCCGCCACGGGCGGCCCTCCTCCCAGCGCTCACGCGAGGTGAAGGGTGGGGGAGTACCTCTGTTCAAAAAACTAAAGGAGGAATGGTTAACCCAAATATCTGCAAATCCATAGAAATTCTTGCCGAGAAAAGACAGCGGTTAAATAAAGAAATGGTACTGGCGAAATAGGCCGGAACCTTACTCTTTTAATTCATTTCGGGAAATAACCAATTTTTGAATTTCACTTGTCCCTTCTCCGATGGTACACAGTTTGGAGTCGCGGAAAAATTTCTCCACAGGGAAATCCTTAGTGTATCCATATCCACCGTGGATCTGGATGGCGTCAGTAGAAATCTCTACACAAGCCTCACTGGCGTAATACTTAGCCATGGCCGATGTGGTCGTTACTTCTTGGTTGGAATTTTTCAAATGCGCGGCTTTCTGCGTCAATAGCTCTGAGGCCTGAATTTTCGTGTGCATATCGGCCAATTTGAAAGAAATACCTTGGAATTTGCTGATGGGCTTTCCAAATTGCTCTCTTTCTTTGGAGTATTTTACGCTGGCTTCATAGGCTCCTTTGGCGATACCCAGCGAAAGCGCTGCAATTGATATTCGACCGCCGTCCAAAATTTTCATGGCCTGTATAAATCCTTCGCCCTCATCGCCCAACATTTGATCTTTGGATACGCGACAGTTATCAAAAATCAGCTCTGCTGTCTCCGAAGCACGCATGCCCAATTTATTTTCTTTTTTGCCACCTTTGAACCCTTCAAATTCTCGCTCAATGATAAAGGCCGTCATACCCCTGCTGTCTAGCAAGTCACCCGTTCGGACGATGACTACGGCCACCTCTCCGGATATTCCGTGCGTGATCCAGGACTTATTACCGTTGATGATGTAGTCGTCCCCGTCCTTTTTTGCTACGCACTTCATTCTTCCGGCGTCTGAACCTGTATTGGGCTCGGTCAGGCCCCAGGCTCCGATCCATTGACCACTGGCCAGTTTGGGTAAATACTTCTTCTTTTGCTCCTCATTTCCAAACATGAGGATATGATTCGTACACAGCGAATTATGGGCAGCCAAACTCAATCCAACGGAGGGATCTACTTTGGTGATCTCTTCTATGATCGCAATATACTCATGATAGCCTAGTCCGGCCCCGCCGTATTCTTCCGGTACCAACACGCCCAGAAAACCTTGTTCACCCATTTTGTGCATTAAATTCTTTGGGAACTCCTGGCTTTCGTCCCATTCCATCACATGAGGCCGGATATGTGCTTCTGCAAAATCCTTAGCACTTTGTCGGATGAGATTGAGATTTTCTATTTGTGTATTCGTGAGCATATAATATCAATTTTTGTAATGCAAATATAATGAAAATTGCCGGCCTTTGATTTTCAGATGAGCGTCATATTATTTTGGCTATT
>CAZVFU010000031.1:0-19086 GCA_964626595.1 uncultured Saprospiraceae bacterium | reverse complement strand
TTCGCTACGGACTATTTTTTTCCAGAAAAACCCGTACTTTGGCAGATATGAAAAACATTCTGTTATACCCAGCTGCCTTACTTTCTTTCTTACTCTGCTCTCATATTTATGCAAACCCAATCGAAAAACCTCTTATGAGTCCCGTTCCAAATTCCCCTTCTGAGTCGGATACCGCACTTGCCAACCACTTGAAATCTTATGCCAATTATAATCTTTGGGCGAATCAGCAATTTGCAGAATGGCTTTCTCCCATTTCTGAGGATTTGGCTCGGAAGGAAATGGTGTCGAGTTTCCCCACGATTCGGGCTACACTTTTCCATTTGCTTAATGCTGAACACGGATGGTTTTCCTGGGTGAAAACGGGCGAATGGCAATCGCTGGATGACAGTTGGAAGGAGTTATCTACACCCGAATTGTGGGAAAAACTGTGTAAGAAAAGTCAGGAGATTACTGCGTATGTTGAAAATTGGACAGATAGCGAGTGGCAGGTGGTCCACAAACGAAGTAATGGTCTGGAAATGACGCGCGCTGAAGTCTTTCATACGGTATTTAATCATGCAAGCTATCACAGAGGGCAGTGCATAACGATGGGGCGTCAGCTGGGACTTACAGATCCACCGCGAACCGATTATGTGTATTATCTGAGTCTAAAGTAAATTTGAAGTGCCGCGGGAGATTCCGTTCCCGTTTTTGATCGATGATTAGGGATCAAGTAATCGACTTGGATGGCCTTCGGCCGAATAATGACACTAGAGGGAAATAGAGGGGTATCGCAAATCCATGTTCTCCATATAATCGACAAGGGTGCGGGCTACTTCATAATTGCGATACCATCGCTTATCGACAGGGATGATGTGCCAGGGCACATCATTACTTTTTCTAATTACCTCATCGTAGATATCTACATATTCACTCCAGCGACGATTTACTTTTTCATCTGATTGGTCGTATTTCCATCGTTTGTGAGGCATTTTTAATCGATTTTCAATTTTTTCTTTTTGTTCCTCTTTTGAGATATGTAAGAAAAACTTTAGGATGTGAATGTTATTGCGCGTAAAGTGGGTTTCCAGCCGGTTGATGAGATTGAGTCTGTAATCGATGCGCTCTTGGGGTAAAGATTTTGTTGCTGTGGGCACGATCACATCTTCGTAATGGGAGCGATTGAAGACCTGGATCATTCCTAAAGGAGGCAAATGAGGGTAGATTCGCCACAAAAAATCGTGTTTCTTTTCCTCCTCGGTAGGTTTTTGGAATGCTTTGATATTGACGCCCATGGGGTTCATTGCCCGGATGACATGCCGGACTACGCCGTCTTTTCCGGAGGTGTCCAGCCCCTGAAGAACGATGAGGAGGGCCTGCCTTCCGTCTGCGTAAAAGATGTTTTGGAGGTCAAACAGTTTTTCTCTGAGTTTTTTGAGTTCTTTCTTACATTCTTTTTTCTTGGCATCCGAAGGGGGAAGGGTAGAAATATCGCTTAAATGCTCCATCAATTCATTTTTTCTGAAGGTTCAAGATACATAAATTATCGTGGCGTAGGACTGAGGAGAAGTTTTCCGTCTCCATCGGGTGAGGTGCCTGGAGGGCGCGACTCTTTAAGGAGCGGTCCCGCAGTGGCGAAGCCACTCGAGGACGGAACTCCGGAAGGGACCGACCCCAGCCGCGATAGCGAGCTGGGGGCACCCCCAAAAAGAATTAATCACATAAGAGAGTGATGGGGGGCAGGCTGATGCGATTGGATAGGTTTTCAGCGCGATCTTTCAGATAAACTTCATAGATGACGGTGTCGGTGGGGAACATCTCCGACGGCGTGCAGGGAGGCTGCTCGTTGGGGAAAATACAACAGCTGGTGGGAAGGCGGACGCGAATTTCACCCGTAATCCCATTGCCGGCGCCCTCTTCAGGAATAAAAGGAATGCCAAACTCGGTTTCAAAACTGTCCCTCATATCGACAAAAAATAGGTTGAGCTCTTCCATATCTCCGAGATCTCCGTCACCATCTGAAAAACCAAGGGTAACTTGTGTAAACTCTTCGCCTGACGTACCTTGCGGAATAAGCGTGCGTGAAATGTTGAGAAACTCAATGGTGGGTTCGTCGGTAAAATCAGGGGCCTCAGAACAGGATAAAAAGAACATGGGAGGGAGGAATAAAAACAATAGGAAAGAACGGGATGAGCTGATACAGGCCATAAGATCTGAACGCATAGGAACCCATTTTGAGTCTTTGGCTTTGCGGATATTTCGATACCAGGCTGAATATAATCCCATATATCAAAAATACGTAAACTTATTGAATGTTCAGACGGATTCGATCGAACGAATGGCAGATATTCCCTTTTTGCCGATCTCCTTTTTCAAGAGTCATCGGGTGGTTTCGGGGGGTGAGGGTGAGGCAGTTGTGATTTTTCGAAGCAGCGGAACGACGGGACAAACGGCTTCCCAGCATTTCGTAACAGATGTTGACTTGTATAGAGAAAATACGATTCGGGGATTTTCTCATGCCTTTCCTTTTGCTTTAGATGACGTTTACTTTGTGGCTCTTTTGCCTTCTTATTTGGAGCGAGAGGATGCGAGTTTGGTCTACATGGCGCAGGAGTTTGCAGCGCGGTCACTACCCCTGGAAAAGCATTTTTATTTGGATGATTTTGCCGCTTTATCGAAGTTACTTCAGGAATTGCAATCTACGGGAAAGCGCATCATTCTTCTTGGAGTCACTTTTGCTCTACTTGATTTTGCAACGGCATATCCCGGGCCGTTCAAAGGACTGACAGTTATAGAGACTGGGGGAATGAAAGGGCGGGGTCCCGAGTTGATTCGGGAGGAGCTGCATAAGAAGTTGCAAATTGGCTTTAGAGGTGCTGAATTGAGTTCAGAATACGGAATGACTGAGCTTTTGAGTCAGGCCTATTGGCGGGAAGGGTACTTCCGCGCTGCCCCCACGATGCGCGTGATTCCTCGCGAGATCACTGATCCACTCTCTGCGGGTGCCTGGGAGCAGTCTGCTGCCTTAAATATTGTGGATTTAGCCAATATTGACAGCTGTGCGTTTATTGCAACAGAAGATGTGGGGCGCGTGCGGAAAGGTGGGGTGGATTTTGAGGTGCTGGGGCGCATGGATACAGCGGAAATCAGAGGTTGCAACTTGATGTATGCGAGCGGATTAGAGTGATTCGCGAACGAGCCCTTCAAAAATCCATTGCGCTAGAGCCTGCCTGTTGCTTTCCAGAAGAATACGTTTTTGGTCGCTGGGGTTCTTTAGATTTCCCAATTCGATGAATACCGCGGGTGGATAGGTTGACCGCAGCATAAACAGGTTGCGAGCAGATACTGATCCCTGGTAACGCCCGCTTTTTCGGTGAATTTTGTACTTTTCTTTGAAGGTGTGGTAAAGGCCGAGCGCTTTTTCCTTTCCGTTTTCAGAATCACCCAAATGATAAAAATAGACATCTTGCCGCTTGGACTTATTGCGGGAGTCGACGTGAATCATGACAGCTGTATGCTCCTTAAATTGAGTTTTATTTTGTTTGTAGTTGATGTAAAGTTTATTGATCGCTTCACTTCGTTGCTGCAAGCGTTTGAGTTGATTTAGAGGCAAGGGTTCACCATTGACTGTAATTTCATCCTGGTCACAATTCAGATGCTGTCCGGACCGTATCCCATCTTTCGGGTCCTGAACGATTATTTCTACCTGAGCGCCATGTTGCATGAGGAGCTTGGCAAGTCTCAGGGTGACGTCATAAGAGTATTCATCTTCACATATATCCCAATTGCTGTATTTGGACATCGCCCCCGGATCGGGTCCTCCGTGACCGGCTACGAGATAAAAAACGTCGGTGTTGAGTTTATTACTTTTGATCGGAAACTTACTGTGCTCTTTGCCAAAAAGAGGAATTTCAAGAGAAGATTCTCCGGAAGTTAATACAAATTTAGGGCTGTGCTTTTCATGTAGGAAATGAGCGGGTACCCAAAGTTCTTCATTTTTTCGATAATCGCCGGATTTGACTCCCTTTTCGACTAAGTTAATATTGTAGGTCTGGATATTTACAGCCAAATTCCAGTTAGAGTTACCAATGGTGCTCCGAATGCTTTGTCCGTTGTAAGTGTATTTGAGAATGGGAAGTTTATAGACTTTGTGTGTATATATCGGAGCATTGAACTCAAGCTGATTGATTTGGTAAAAGGTTTTAATTGCTTTGCGATGGCTGGGCAGATCGTGTTTTTCCAGGATGGAGCTGATGGTTTCACCTCCGTAGGGGCGATAGCTTAGGTAGGGCGGCTCCTGGGCTTTCAGAGCTACTAAAGTTGTACAAAGAGCGATCAGTAAAAAATTCGCAATGAGCCGTTGGATAAAATTGTGGTAAATCGATGGGATGTCCAGCTTTTGTAGTGGTCGGTCGAAAATGCGAATTAATTTAATCATGAGCTATGCATTTATTCCATGTCTGAGAATGTAAAGATAACAAATTATAAATTTATGTAATATGTTTTGGGGTTAATAAGCGAAAAAAAGTTGGTATACTTGTGTTCATGAATCGATGGATAGTTCTTTGGCAGAAAGAAATGGTAGCTCAGTGGCGCAGTCAGTCGAGTTTACCTGCTATCATTTTATATGTGCTGAGTACTACATTTATCGTTTTCGCTGCTTTTGCCCGTATAGATGAACGAACGTGGGTTGTTCTATATTGGATTATTCTGGTCTTATCGGCCGCGCAATCCGCTCAGAATTCTTTTCGTGATGTTGAGGGGGTGTCCGGTTGGTACTACTACAGTGTATGCCGGGTGGAGGAGTATTTTTTCTCTAAAGTCGCGGCTAATTTTATTCTGTTGGGTCTCATGGCAGTTTTAACCTTTTTGGGACTGTCTCTTTTTTCTGGCATGCCCATTCGCAATTTGGGTTTATTTGTTGGAGTGAATGTTTCTGCCTGGTTGGGTTTATCTCTTTTATTTAGCTTTTTAGGATTTTTGAATGCTAAAATTGAGGGGCAGCAGGGCCTGTTGCCTTTATTATCGTTTCCCTTGCTTTTACCTATTCTTTTGGAGGTTATCAAATTATCCTCGATTTCAGCCGGTGCTATGACGGATACTGAATACATGTCAGATCTTTACATTTTACTGGCAGTGGATGCGCTCATTCTTGCCTTGACTCTTTTGTTAATTCGCTATCTTTGGCAGTCGTAATATAAGTTTATGCGTTTACAATGGGTTTGGAAGATTTTGGGAGCTCTTTTAGTACTATACTCTTTGATATGGGGGCTTTTTATTCCCTTAAAACCCGGTATTGTCTCTGTGGAACCCAATCGCGCGCAGGCCGGGGAAACTATTGAGCTTGTTTATGAGGGCTACAATGTCGATTATCAGGATGTAAATGAACGAGATATTTCGGCCTGGCTATTAATGGATAGTGTTCGCACTATCGCAGCAGACAGGCTGGAAATTATAGGGAATCGAAGCGTACTTTTAACTTTCTCTCTTCCGTATTTTCGAGATGCTGATCCGGGAGTAATAAGTACTACTTTAGTGGTTTCAGACTCCACTCATGGCTATGCTTTATTGCCCTCAGCCGTGTCTGTTTTAAAGGCCGTTAGTGAGCAAGATTCAGCTAAAGAAGAGGGGGCTTTCACTCCTATTCGTATCGACTACCCCAATGAGACCACTTTTCCATTTCGCAATATTCTCAAGGAGACCATACGCAACACCTATTACCATGTTCCTTTATGGTTCAGCATGATTATACTTTTCTTATTGTCTGCTTTTTATAGCGCGAAATACTTAAATACCCGAGTTAAGGCTTTTGATATATGGGCGCGTTCATATGCAGAAATTGCCATCATTTTGGGTGTTTTGGGCTTAGTTACGGGTGCGATCTGGGCTCGGTTTACCTGGGGAGCTTTTTGGTCCTGGGATGTCAAGCAATTTACATCAGCTGTTGCGCTTTTAATCTATTTGTCTTATTTCATTCTTAGGTCATCGATATCCGACGAAGATAAGCGAGCCCGTTTAACAGCCTCGTACAATATATTTGCCTTTGTCCTTCTCATACCCTTATTGTTTATCATCCCTCGGCTTACGGATAGTTTGCATCCCGGTAATGGTGGCAATCCGGCCATGGGAGGGGAGGATCTCGATTCAACCATGCGATGGGTGTTTTACCCTGCCGTAATCGGCTGGATTTTATTGGGATTATGGATGAGTAATTTAAAGGCCAGATACTTAATCGTCTTCCAAAATAGAGAGGAAGAATTTATGTCTGATTGACAATAATAAACTAAATGCAGATGCAGTTATGTCTTTATATTTCTGCATATTTGCTGAACGAATAAAATATGGAAGACTTTTTTCTTCAAGACGGAAAGATTTGGGTTGTGATTGCAGTTATAGCATCCATTTTTATAGGTATCGTCTTGTATCTTATTTATCTTGATAAGAGATTGAAGAAGTTAGAGAACGAATAAAAAACAAACTACAAAGGATATGGCAAATTTTTATGAATCGGTCAATCGGAACTTCGACAGTGCCGCAGCATTGACTGAAATTCCCAAAGGACTGCTCGAGCAAATTAAAGTTTGTAACGCAGTTTATCAGATGAAGTTTCCCGTTCGAATTGGGAACTCTATAAAAGTTATTGAAGCCTACCGGGTTCAGCACTCTCATCATCGATTACCGACAAAAGGAGGAATTCGGTATAGTTCCCATGTGAATCAGGATGAGGTCATGGCTTTGGCTACGCTTATGACCTATAAGTGTGCGATAGTCGATGTTCCTTTTGGTGGAGCCAAAGGAGGTGTCCGGATTAACCCTAAGGAGTACACAGTTGATCAGCTCGAGAGCATAACACGAAGGTACACGACGGAATTGATTCGCAAGAATTTTATTGGTTCCGGCTTGGATGTGCCTGCACCTGATTATGGCACAGGCAGTCGGGAAATGGCTTGGATCGTCGATACTTACATGATGTTCAAAAACGGCGACATTGATCAGACCGCTTGTGTAACGGGAAAGCCGGTGAATCAGAACGGAATTAGAGGTCGTGAAGAAGCTACGGGCCGAGGTGTGTATTATGGGTTAAGAGAGGCGTGTAGCGATTCGGATGACATGAAGAAGTTAGGCCTTGATGTTGGCATCGCCGGAAAAACAATGATTATTCAGGGACTGGGTAATGTAGGCCGTCATGTGGGAATGATCTCTCAGGAAGAGGGAGATGCGAAAGTAATTGCCGTTTCGGAATTTGAGGGTTCTATTTATGATCCCAAAGGAATTGATGTGCGAGAGCTCGTCAAATTCCGTGAAAAAACGGGTTCTATTTTAGGGTTTCCGAATTCTAAAGCATTAGAGCACAGGGATGATGCTTTATTTTTGGAGTGTGACATTTTGGTTCCTGCAGCCTTAGAAAATGTAATTCATTCGGGTAATGCGGATAAAATTCAGGCAAAAATAATAGGAGAGGCAGCAAACGGACCAATTACTGCAAATGCTGAAGCTATTTTGGAAAAGAAAAACGTGCTGATTATACCTGATATGTATATTAATGCAGGCGGGGTTACCGTTTCCTATTTTGAGTGGCTTAAGAATTTGAGTCATATGCGTTTTGGGCGTATGGAAAAGCGTTTTAATGCCAACACCTACGAGGGAATTGTAAATGTAATTGAGCGATTGTCAAACAAATCCGTAACGGATAAGGAGAAGGCATTTCTAACGCGCGGCGGTGATGAGATTGACTTAGTCCGATCTGGATTGGAGGAAACGATGGTCACAGCTTATCATACGATAAACGGATTGAAAAAACGTCGAAAAAAAGTAACGAACCTAAGACAATCCTCATTTATAAATGCATTAGAAAAAATTGCTAGTGATTATAAGAGCTTAGGCGTTTTCCCATAAAAATAAATATTCAAAACATTAAACGGCACAATATTTAGACTTATTAAGTTGAAATATTGAACATTCGTAAAATATTTATTACATTATTTGGATATATGCAAAATAATTGTTTTATTTGCATTCAAATTCCATTTTAAACACAAATTAAAATAGTATGGCTAAAGTAAAGCTAGATAAAGTTGATTTAAAGATTTTGAAAATTTTGCAAGAGAATAGCAAAATAACAAACTTAGATCTTTCCAAGCGTGTTGGATTATCTCCAGCGCCCACCCTCGAGCGTGTGAAAAAGTTAGAGAATAATGATGTCGTCACGGCATATCAGGCGAAAGTAAACCCTACTGCATTGGGTTTAAATGTACAAACTTTTGTGTTGGTCGACCTGGCCTGGCAGGAAGAAGATGCTCTGGAGAACTTCATTAATAAGCTCCACGATATCGAAGAGGTTGTTGAATGCTATATCATCACTGGCGAGGCAGACTTCCTTCTTAAGATCATTTGTAAGGATATTCCGACTTATGAGAAGATTTTGTTCAAAACGCTTTCTCAAATTGATGAAATAGAACGATTGAAGACACTCATGACCCTTTCAAATGTGAAGCAAAATAATATCCTTCCCTACGATTACGAGTAGGAAGAAATGATATTTACATAGTACTTTAGGGATCCTTTTTAAAAGGGTCCCTTTTTTATTTCAACAATGCAGGCAAACCTTCCTGGTGTAAGTCTGTTTGTTTCGTGAGATCAATTTTTATTTGATGAGACTTTTATTTTTTTTATTCCTTTTTGGCCTGTCCTCATTCTTGATGGGGCAAGAAAAGTCGACCATTAGTGGATATGTGAGGGATGCAAGTTCCGGCGAGGAGTTAATTGGTGCAAACCTGAGTATATCAGTGGGAGTGAACACCGGAGTAACCACTAATTTGTATGGTTTTTACTCTATTACGTTATCGAATGACAATTACGAGGTGCAAGTTAGTTATACCGGTTACGAGACAGAGGTGTTTTCCATCGACCTTGACAAGGATACCACTCTGAATATAGATCTGGTTTCCGGTTTGACTATGGAGGAGGTTGTCGTCAAATCGGAGGCCGAAGATGAGAATGTCAGTAGCACAGAAATGGGGACCGTGACGCTACCTGTAGAAGAGATAAAAAAACTTCCGGCTTTAATGGGCGAAGTGGATGTTTTACGTTCGCTTCAACTTTTACCCGGAGTGATGTCAGCCACTGAAGGTAGCACCGGCTTTTTCGTTAGAGGAGGAGCTGCAGACCAAAATCTTGTTTTATTGGACGATGCGGTAGTCTACAATCCTGGACATTTATTGGGATTTTTCTCTGTTTTTAATGCTGATGCTTTAAAAAACACGACCTTAATTAAAGGCAGTCTGCCTGCCAGGTATGGGGGACGCCTGAGTTCAGTTGTAGATATACAAATGAAAGAAGGGAATAATAAAAAATGGGCTGCTCAGGGTGGGGTTGGTGTAATCTCTAGCCGACTAACATTAGAAGGTCCAATTGTAAAGGATAAGGCTTCATTTATTGTTTCGGCTAGACGGACATATGCACTCGATTTGGCACAGCCTTTTCTGAATGGAGGCAATTTTGAGGGAACAAATTATTACTTCTATGATTTAAACGCGAAGATGAATTATAGAATTTCAGATAAAGACCGATTGTATTTCAGCGGTTATTTCGGTCGCGATGTTTTTCGGTTTCGATCTGCTTCGCAAGATTTCGAATTTGATTTGCCATATGGGAACTCTACAGCCACATTGCGCTGGAATCATCTTTTTTCCGATCGATTATTTATGAATATATCTGCCATATACAATGACTATCAATTTAATTTTGAAGGCGGGCAAGAAACGTTTAGGGCTTCTCTTTTTTCAGGAATTACCGATTATAATGTCAAAGCAGACTTTGATTATTATCCTTCAAAGAATCACTTTATTCGATTTGGGCTGTCATTTATTCGGCATGAACTTCAGCCCCAACTCATAACAGCCACCACTGGAGACGTCGATTTTAGCAACGACCTTTTAACCAAGTATGGGAATGAATATGCTTTTTATATTCAAGATGAGTATAAGGTAAACTCGCGTTTAAGTTTAAATCTGGGTTTTCGTGCGAGCTTCTTTTCCCAGTTTGGCCCTTATGAATCACCAATTACGGGACAGTTGTATGAAACAGGAGAACCCATAATTACCTATTGGACACCAGAACCTCGATTTAGTTTTAGGTATACTCTTAACGGGAGCTCCTCGATCAAAGGAGGGGTGGCCTATACTGCTCAATATTTACATTTAGTTAGTAACTCCACCTCAACATTGCCCATTGATATTTGGGTGCCCAGCACGGAGCTGGTGAAACCGCAGCGCGGAATGCAATACTCTTTGGGTTATTTTCGAAACTTCAGATCAAATGATTACGAGTTCTCTGCTGAGATTTATTACCGCGATTTATACAATCAAATCGACTATCGGGATGATTATGTAAATAATCCGAGTAACGATGTTGAGTTGGATTTTGTATTTGGCCAGGGTCGAGCTTACGGCTTGGAATTGCTGTTGAAGAAAACCAAAGGTGATTTCACGGGTTGGCTGAGTTATACCTTGTCAAGAACAGAGCGAAGTTTTCCTGATATAGAGGATGGGAGATGGTATCCCGCATTTTATGATCGCACACACGACTTGTCCATTGTTGGAATGTATAAATTAAGTCGCAAGTGGGAGATGAATGGCACTTTTATTTTTGGAACAGGAAACGCCTTCACTCCTGTAGCCGGAGCCTATCGAATTGAAAACCGAGTCAATGTATTTTATGGCCCCAGAAACAGTGATCGATTAATTCCATATCATCGTTTTGATATTTCATTTACCTATACCCCTAAACCAAATTCTTCCAGGCGATTTTCTTCTAGTTGGAATTTTAGCATTTACAATGGATATAACCGCATGAACCCAACCTTTATTTACAATGCATTTGAAACTGACCCCGAATCAGGAGCTATTGAAAGCAAGGCATTTCGAGTGTCACTATTTCCTATTATACCTTCCGTTTCCTGGAATTTTAAATGGAATCAATAATGTTAAAATTTCGATCGATATTCTTGTTTTTGCTAGCTGTTGCTTTTTGGTCGTGTGAGGAAGAGTTTATTCCTGATATTGATGAGTCTTCTCAAGAGTTTATAGTTGAAGGATATATTGAGGATGGGGCTAATAGTTTACCACCCTTTGTGGTTGTGTCAAGGTCTTTGCCCTTTTTTGGCCGCATTACTGCAGATGATATTTTTGATTTGCAAATACAAAATGCAGAGGTTTCTGTGCGTCTTGATGGTGAATCTTACTCTATGCCGCCTGTTTGTTTAAGTGACCTGCCTGAAGAGGTGAGAGACCAAATAAAAGAAGAAATAAACTTTCTCCCTGTTTCAGAAGAGAGCGACTTTTGTCTATATATAGATTTATTTCGGAATATTCCGATTTTACGTGATACCTCTTACCATTTGGAGGTTCTTTTATCAACGGGGGAGACTTTAAGAGCACGTACTACTATCCCTCAACATGTGCCTATAGATTCCTTTCGGTTTACCCGACCACCAGGGAGTAATCAAAATGATACCATGGCCCGTTTACTCATTACAGTTAGTGATCCGGAGGGGCCCCATTTCTACCGTTATATGACAGCGGGAGAGGGGCAGGGCTTTTTACCTGGATTTGCTTCCGTTACAGATGATCTGTTATTCGACGGGCAGACTTTTGATTTTCCCTTGCAAAAAGCGGCATCTCCAGAGGAACTTGAAGATCTAGAGCCGGAGAACTTCGGTCTATATACTCGTGGAGATAGCATTCGAATCCGTTGGTTGAATATTGACGAGGATCATTTCAATTTTTGGAACACCTTTGAATTCAATCTAAATAATCAAGGCCCATTTTCATCTTATACCCGAGTCAGATCTAATGTGGAAGGTGCCCTAGGGATTTGGGGTGGCTATTCTTCAAGCGAGTATATTTTATATGTGCCGACCTTATAAAATCAATCTGAATGAAAACTAAAACCGCATTAATTGTTGGAGCCACTGGATTAGTCGGATCGGAATTATTGAAAAGCCTGAGCGAAGGGAATTATTATAAAAAGATCAAGACCTTAGCCCGTAAGCCGATCAAGCTATTATCAAAATCCCATGAACACTATATCGTTGATTTTGATGCCATGGAGGAGTTTGACTTCCTATTTGAAGCCGATGATCTTTTTATTTGTATTGGGACGACACTAAAAAAGGCGGGCAGCAAAGACAGATTTGTAGAGATCGATAAAGGTTATGCGGTAGGAGCGGCAAAGTGTTGTATAGCTCAGGGTGGTGAACGGGTCTTTTTAGTCAGCGCTATGGGAGCAAATTCGAGTAGTAAGATTTTTTATAATCGGGTCAAAGGTCAGATTGAAGAAGAAATCTCTCAACTCGGTTATCAGCAGCACTATTTCTTTCGCCCCAGTTTATTGTTAGGAGCCAGAAATGAACAACGTGTATTTGAACGATTGGCACAAATTATTTCTAATGGAGTCAATTTTGTTTTAGAATCCACTGTTAACTTATATATTGGAACAAAAGTAGTTGACTTGGTATTGGCCATGAAAATTTGTGCCCAAGAAGAAACTAGCTCAAACCCTATTATTTCAAACAAGCAGATCAAGAAAATCAGTAGAGATGAAAAAGACAAATAAATCCCAGGTAAAGATCACAGTGCATTTAGACGAGGAAAAAAAGCCGGAGAAAATTGTGTGGAATGCTGACCAGGTAGCGGGTAAAAACGTGTCAAATGAGTCAAAAGCTATGTTTTTATCCTTATTTGATGGAGAAGCGAAGGATACCATGAAGCTAGACTTGTGGACGAAAGATTTTCAGGTAGCTGAGATGGATCGGTTTGTCTTTCATTCCTTGCGGTCTATGGCGGATGCTTATGTTCGCGCTACCAATAATAAAGAGTTGGGGAATCAGATGCAAAAGTTTGCTCACTACTTCGCAGAGGAGACTGAAATTATACCTAAAGAAAATTAATGCGATCTCAGAATCATCTTCTTGCTTAATTGTATTAAGATAAGTAATCCGAAGGACGGTGGCGAACAAAGAATGATAGTTGGTTGGTAAATAGATACAATAAGGTGAAGTATTAACAGCAGTCCTTAAACATGGCTCATTATTGGCCCACATTTATTTTCGTGATAAAAAAAACATATTAAAAGAATAAAATATTTTATGTTCCATAGTTTATCTTTATATTAGCGCCTGAATTAGTCTTAAGGAGAAGCTGTTTGCTTTTTTACGGGCCTATTCAATAACCAATAAAACCCAATGGCTTTAAAGTGAAGTCATTATTTGTGAACCAACTAAACCAATTCTCATGATTAAACCAAAATTGAAGAAAGGTGCATTAAAGACATTCGGCGCTTGCGCGATGCTTTTTTTCGCTTTCTTTTTCTTAGGAGTGAATACTTCTTATTCACAAAATGCGAGTCCAGACGAATATGTCCCTAATGTTGATCGTAATTATGTTGATCAATTTGAAGCTCAAGTTAATGTTGAAATTCAAGATGTTCGGAATGATGCAAATCTTAGTAATGAAGAGAAAACCGTTAGGGTAAAATTGCTAACTAAGGCTGTATCAAATGTCAATAACGGCATGTTAATTGAAAGAGCACTGGATGTGGCTTACAATCAGATCAGTGATCAAGCTCAACAGTTTGCACCGGATGTGAATCTTAAAACTATAGTGTCAGAATACAGAAATCAGTTTAGCTAGATTTTTGTTTCGGCATTTTTTCCAATAAACCTTTAAACCAATACCAAATCTTATGAAGAATAAGAAATTTACTAACTTGCTAACACTTGGCTTTGCCTTTTTGGCTATGCTCAGTGTAAGTGCTGTTACAGGCCAGGTAGTCACTTGTACTACTACTGGTGTTTCTGTAACTATTAACACAGGTACTGATCCTTTTCAAGGTGAAGTAGGCTGGGAATTGTTTAATGTAACAACTGGAGAAGTTGTGGCTTACGAGTCGACAGGTTTTCCTTTAGGTACGAACCAATCTGTTACTTTCAATGCGCCCGGTGGAAATTACGAATTGTACGGATATGATACTTTTGGCGATAACTGGAATGGTTTCGATATCGAGATCGTCTCTAATGGTCAGGTGGTATGTTCCGGTAATAGTGTAGTTGGCCCTGGAAATGGCGGCAATAATGCCGGTGTTTTTTGTGGGGGAGGATTTAATAACGGTACTCAAGTATGTGCCTCCTTCTTTTTGGGCGCAGCTTCATGTGCTGTTGATTGCCCAGCTGATATCGAAGTAGATAATGACCCCGGTCAGTGTGGAGCATTTGTCAATATTCCGGCACCTACTTTAGGCGCGGAATGTGTGTCTGTCACGAATGACTTTAATGGAACTCCCGATCCTTCTGGCTTTTATCCCGTAGGTACTACTGAGGTAACCGTAACAGGGTTTGACGCCGACGGGATTCCTGGTGATTGTACATTTACTGTAACTGTAAATGATACTGAAGGTCCCACATTAGCTTGTCCTTCTGATCAGACCATTAACCTCGATGCTGGCGAGTGTGACTTCATCTTTGACTTTGATATTGAAGTTACTGACAATTGCCCAGCCTCTGTTCAAAATTTAGTTGGACCGTATTGTGATCCGTGTCAAGATCCTACAGGAGGAAGTGCTTTGGCTTGTGCTCCTTTTGCGGAAAACTCTATTATACAATTTATAGATTTGCCTGGTGGCGGTGAGATTGAGTCTGTCTCCTACAATCAAGAGACATTCGGTCAAGAGCCTTTAGCTACATTCAATATCTATGGTGTTCAAGCTCCGGGTGTGGTTCCTTATACAGGTGGTGGTTTCACTCCATTGGGATCATTCCAATATCAAACTTCAAATGCAGACAACGGGCAATGTGTTCTTGTCGAGTTTACTGACCCAATTGCCGTTCCAGCCGGAGGTATTTGGTTAGAGGTTTATACGCCTGGAAATACTTTGAACTCTAGAATAGTTCAAACCCCTGCAACTTGTGATGGTTCTACAGGAACTGGAGATTTAACTTTCTTTAATGCACCGGCTTGTGGATTTAATCCTCCAGTCTCATTTGCAGCTGCTGGTTTTGCTCTTGACGCAGGATTTGCTGTAGGTTACAACCCTGGAGAGTTGGAAGCGAATCCTACCAATACTCCTGGATTTAACGAGTTTGCAAGTGGTGATGCATTACCTATTGGTGTGCATTGTTTTGAGTATGAAGCTGAAGACAATTCTGGTATTTCAGCTACATGTAGCTGGTGTGTAACAGTAGAGAACTTCGCTAATCCTTCTCAGTCCTTAGCATGTAACGATCACGTGAATGTGTCTGTTGATGATAATTGCGAAGCCATTATCAATGCGGATATGATTTTAGAAGGTGGTCCTTATTCTTGTTACCGAGACTATATCGTGCAATTAGCGACAGATATGGACTTCAACAATATTATCGCTTCTAGCGAGGTTGGTGATGAGGGCGCCGTTGTAGGTTCTGCTCAAGTTGGAAATACTTACTTTGTGCGTGTGATTGATCCTTCGACAGGTAATAGCTGTTGGGGTACGGTCACTATTGAAGACAAGTTTATTCCTGAACTAAGTTGTTCAAGCTTCCCTGTGGATTGTGGAGCTGACATAACACCAGGTACTGGTGGTGCGTCTACTTTAGTTCTTGACGATGCGAATGGTGAAATTGTTATTGACCCATTCATTACGGGAGACTTCCCTGCTACAGCTCAAGCGAATGTTGCGGGTGCTGCTGAAATCACAAATGTATCGGTTCGATTGGTTACAGATCATACCTGGGTAGGTGATTTATCAGGTAGTGTTGAATCTCCATCTGGAACAGTTGTCAATTTGTTCCCTCAGCCCCCTTGTATCAATACAGGTTTAGACGTGTTATTTGATGATGCTGCTGCTAATACAAATGCTGACTTTTTAGCTACTTGTAATAACAATCCAGCGATTGAAGGTGAATTCCAACCTCAAGATGCCTTAGCTGCATTCAATGGAGAGAATCCAGATGGTGAATGGACAATTACAATCAATGACGGTGCTTTTGGAGACGGAGGTACATTCTCTGTTGCTGAGATCATCATTGATTACAACTTTGAGATACCGTTCCCTTTTGAGTTTACTGGTACATCTACTCCAATAGATGAGAATAGTTTTGTTGTATCCGGTTTTGATGCTTGTGGTGATGTCACTGCGAGTTATGAGGATAATATAACTAACATAGATGACTGTGATAGTGAGTTTTCTGATCGTATATTCAGAAACTGGACGGTTGTGGATGAGAGCGGTAATACGGTAACTTGTCAAGATACGATTGACGTTGTTCGTACTTCTTTAGAAGATCTGACTTTCCCGCCAAATTTTGACGGTATAGATCAGCCTGCTTTATCTTGTGATGGTGATAACTGGGATTTAAATGAGAATGGTTATCCTGATCCGGAAGAGACTGGAGCTCCTTCAGACCAAATTTGTGATAACATTTTGACTACGCCTAAAGACCAGGTAATTGATGTTTGTGAAGGTACATTCAAGGTACTTCGTACATGGACATTCCTGGACTGGTGTACTAGTGAGACTGTTACTCATGTTCAGTTGATTAAAGTTGAAGATGTAGAAGGTCCAGAAATTGACTGTCCTGCAACAGCTACAGTTTCAACAGCTACCAATAGTTGTGTAGCCACTTACAGCGTACCTGATATCAGTGGTAATATTACTGATGAGTGTTCTCCGAGTTCTTCATTCTGGACTGTTGAAAGTAGTGCAGGTGAAGTAATTGATTTTGGTAATCAAGTTTTCCAAATCATAAACTTGCCGGTTGGAACTCATACATTAACTTACTCAGCTGATGATGGTTGTGGTAATATCGCAACTTGTGAGCAAACATTAATTGTTCAGGATGCGGTACCACCGGTTGCTGTTTGTGACCAAACGACTAAAGTTTCTTTAGGTGCAGATGGTACGGCACGTGTTTTCTGGCCTACTTTTGAAGATGGAAGCTATGATAACTGTGCTATTGATAGAATTGAAGTGCGACGAATGAATCGTGAGTTTGATTGCGAGCCTACCACTTTCTTCTTCAAGGATTTTGTAGAGTTCTGTTGTGCTGATATAGAAAGAAGTCCTGTACAAGTATTGTTCCGTGTTACAGATGTGAGCGGCAACCAAAATACTTGTATGATCAATGTAAATGTTGAGGATAAATTACCTCCAACTATCGTTGCTCCTCAGGATTTGACAATCAGTTGTTTGTATCCGTTTGATGAGTGGAATTTAGATGAGTTTGGTCGTGTTGCCAATCTTACAGAAGGTGAGGTGCGTCAAACTCGTCAGATTTTTGACGAAGAGTATGAGCGTAATTGTTTGAACAACAATCAGTATGATCCTGCGATTCCAACGTATGAATTCCTTGACGGATTTGCTCAGGATAACTGTACATTGGAAGTAACAGCAGATTATAATGATCAGCGTGAAGATTGCGGAACAGGTGTTATTGTTCGTACATTCCGCGCAGTTGACGATTTTGGGAACGCAAGCACTGCTTTCCAGCGTATTACTGTATCACAGTGTAGCCCGTTCTCAGAAAGCGACATCAGATGGCCGCGAGATCGCGAATTGAGTTGTAATGAAAACGGTGACTATAGCACTGATCCTGATGCAACAGGAGAGCCTGAGATTAGCAATAACAATGCTTGTTCTCAGATCGCTGTTCGCAAGGACGATGAAATGTTTGAAGTGACTCCTGATGCTTGTTTCAAGATCTTAAGAACTTGGACTGTATTGGATTGGTGTCAAAAAGATGCTGATGGTAATAACCTGACTTGGACACATACTCAAGTAATTAAGGTGAATGACGATCAGGCACCTGAGTTGCTGGTTTGTGACGACGTTACATTCTGTGATACTGCAGCTGTTGGTTGCACAGGATTTGCGGAATTAGTTCAAGAAGTGGAAGATTGTACTCCTGAGGAGTTCCTTAATATTAGCTGGAGAGTGAAGCCGTTTAATGCGGGTAACAATCCAAATGATGATATCGTAGGAACTGGATTGGATGCAAGTGGTAATTATCCATTTGGAACTCACCGTATTACTTGGATTATTGAGGATATGTGTGGTAATGTTGGAACATGTCAGTATTTGTTTACAGTAGAAGACTGTAAGTTGCCTACTCCGATTGTAATCAACGGATTAGCGACGGTAGTAATGCCTTCATCAGGTTGTATCGATGTCGATATTGACTTGTTCGAAAGAGGTAGCTTTGACAACTGCGGACCTGTTCAATTTAGTTATTCAGCAGATACGACGGATACGGTTAGAACATTCTGTTGTGAGGATATCGAAGCTGGCCAACAGCAAGAGGTTGAGTTTTGGGTAACTGACCAAGCTGGAAATCAAGACTTTGTTGTTACTTATATTCTTGTTCAAGACCCGAATGGTGCATGTCCGGACTCAGATTCTCTAGCGATTGTATCGGGTACTACTGCTCGTTCTGCTTCTCATGGAGCTGATGCGGTAAGTGGTGTTTCGATGAAGTTTGAGGATATGACGAACCCGACTCCAGTATTTAGTGAAACTGATGGAAGTGGTGAGTTCCGCTTTACAGGTGCACAAGGTCGTTCTTATGAGCTTTCTGCAAGTAAGAATGATGATGTATTGAATGGTGTGAACACGATGGATATCTTGTTAATCCAGCAGCACATCTTAGGATTGAATTCCATTTCTAATCCTTATGACTTGATTGCTGCTAACGTAAATAGTGACGGTCGCATCAGTGGTGCGGACTTGATCGAATTGCGCAAGGTGATTTTAGGTATCGAAACGAACTTCCCTAATAATGATAGTTGGAGATTCGTAGATGCTGCAGAACAATTAGAAGCTGGTCAATTACCAGTGAACTACAGCGAGCGTATCACGCTTTCAAATGTTCCTGCTACTGTTGCTGATCAAGACTTTGTTTCAGTCAAGATTGGTGATGTTAATGGAACTGCAATACCAAATAATTTGGTAGGTCAGGAAGCTGAAGGACGAAGTGGTGCATTAGTGCTTAACGCACAGGATGCGGCTGTTGAGTCTGGAGAAACCATTGAAGTTGCTGTAACGAGTGATATGTTTACGGATGTTCTCGGTTACCAGTTC
>CAZVFU010000030.1:0-24799 GCA_964626595.1 uncultured Saprospiraceae bacterium | reverse complement strand
AAGCGATGCTTATCAGAATACAGTCCCGGGGTTTGAATGTAGCTTTTGTCTTTCTCATCGTGCATGACAGCAAAGAGTCCGCGGGGTCCGTAATTCAGACGGATACCGAGTCGTGGGTTGTCTATAGCACGCCCTTTGAGGTTTTTGATCATCGGAAAACGTTTGGCGAGCCCTTCCATCATAATGGGTGCGTCCCACAGTTCGAAGGTATGCCACTGTCCATCTGCGGTGGGCAACTGAATCTGTCGGCCGGGCTGCTCGGACCCCAAGGCAGGGGCGTCTTTGAGCTGGCTTCGGACCTGGTCCATGTCCACCTCGAGTTCATAGTATTGCTGAATACCGGCTTCCGGAGCCGCTACAGTAAGATCAGAAAGTTGCACCGTCTGGGCGGTTAGACTCAAGCCAAACAGCCAGGCACTTAAAAAGAAAAATATTCCCCTTGTATTTCTCATATCAGTGATTATAGTTTTTCGCTTGTAAAATACAAACTTTAGTGGTGTGATTCTCAACCGGTATTGACAAACGATAAGAAATGGTAAAAATTAGCTTTCTCCATCATTTCATTCTTTAAGTTAATATGAAAAGAGTAGAATAACAGAAACTTATCGACACTTACCGATCAAGTCAGTAATATTTTATACCAAATCGGTGGCATGATACCTCTGAGAAGGCAGATTTAAAGGCATTTCAGAGAAATTTATATGCGTTTTCGGTGAATTATATTATCTTTGCACAAAATGAAAACCCATAAAACCAAACGGATATGAATACAGTTAAACTGTTTATCACTATTTTCACTCTAAGCATGCTTGCCTCTTGCGTTGGCAAGAAGAAGTTCAACGACTTAGAAGCTTCTTACGATCAAGCGCAAATGGAATTAGAAAAGGCCAGAAAATCGCTCGATGACTGTAATGAGAAGGCGGAAATGACTAATGACAAGTTGTCTGAAGCTCAAAATGAATTGGCGTCATCAAAAGATAAAATGCAAAATCTTCAGGAAGATTTGGATTATCTGAAGAAAACGAATACCAATTTACTAGATCGTTTAGCTGATCTATCTATTGTAAATAAAGAAGGTGCGGAAAGTATCAAGCGTTCCTTAGATGCCATCAACAAGCAAAGTGCGCGAATTGAAGACTTAACTTCTAAGATTCAGGCACGGGATTCAATGAATATGGCTTTAGTAATGAATTTGAAGCGTTCTTTGTCTGATGTCAATGATGAGGATGTAAATATTGAAGTCAAGAAAGGTGTCGTTTATGTTTCTCTTTCTGACAAAATGTTGTTCAACACCGCAAGCACCGTCATCAAGCCCAACGCTGAGAATGTACTATCAAAAGTGGCCAAGGTATTGAAAGATCACGATAACCTGGATATTTTGGTCGAAGGTCATACGGATAACGTACCTATGAAAACGGATTGCATCAAAGACAACTGGGATTTATCTGTTAAACGTGCAACATCTGTTGTTCGACGCTTGACTAGCAAGTATGAAGTTGATGCTGCTCGATTGACTGCTGGTGGTCGCGGAGAGTATGCGCCTAAAACATCAAACGAAACACGCGAGGGTCGTCAGGAAAATCGTCGCACAGAAATTATCATCATGCCTAAGCTTGATGAATTCTTCGAGTTAGCTGCTAAGAAGTAGTAAACGAACTAGAATATAGTTAATAAAATGAGCGCCCTTGAAAAAGGGCGCTTTTTTTATGTCCGCATATCATCTAATCGCTGTTGCAATTCAGCAGGCGGAGCGCATAATTTACGTCGTTTAATATCAATCCAGGCCCCTAAAATATTGATCTCGGCACAAAAGACCTCTTCTCCTTTGTAAATCCGATGAGTGAAGGAAAACATATGGGCCTCCCCTTTCGGTCCCTCGAATTTCGCTTTAGTCATCATGAAAACGGTATCGCCCCACTTGATTTCCCGGCGAAACTTGCATTGCTCCTCCATAAGAATCACGCCTACTCCCAACTTGGCTAAATCCTGAATGGATACCCCGATTTGATCGAGAAACTCCATCCGCGCTTTAGCCCCCCAATCATAATACACAGAATGTCTGAGGTGAATATTGGGATCTAAATCCGACCAACGAATATCTAATTGGCTTTTATACGGTAATTTCATCTGCTGTTCTTTTTAAATACAGGCAGCAATCTATAATTTTTTTACTTTTGGAAAGAACAAATCACCCCTTATGTCAGTCCTTCGATCTCAATTATTGTTGCTTCTTTTGAGTTTTGCAGCATTCTTGGACCTTCATGCTCAGCCTATTCAGAAACAATTGGACAGCTTAACTGCTATTTTAGAAGCGATGGATGCGCAAAGGAGCCAGGTATTATCGCAACTTGAAGGAGTGAAGTTGAATAAAATAAGAGTTGATCTCAAAGCCTGGGGCTTACCAGATTCCGCTTACATTACGCATTCGGCTATGATGCTATCCTATAATGAGGAGCACGAGCAAGCCAATTGGGTAGCGCATATCATCCTTCCAGATATCAAAGATGGAGCGGTCACCCGAACCAATGATTTCAGGCCTGACCCTAAAGTAAAAACAGGCACCGCTGTAGAGGCCGATTACTTTTTGAAATATCTTCAGGAAGACAGCAGCTATGTTTACGATGGTTTTGGATATGACAGAGGACACCTGGCCCCTTCAGCCGATTTTAGATGGTCGTACACGGCTCTGTCCGAGAGTTATTATTACTCCAACATGACTCCGCAGCGACCCGGATTTAATCGATATAGTTGGGCTGAGTTAGAAAACGCACTTCGATCATACGTGTATAATCATCCAGGCACGCAGTTATACGTAGTGAGCGGCCCCGTTCTTCATGAAGATTTGCCCGCGATCTCCCGGAGTGTAAATGGAGTCAGCATACCTGAATCTTATTTCAAAATTGCTGTGGATTTAGACCGGCAGCGAGGCATTGGTTTTATCATGCCCAATCGACAAATATCGGCCCCGATTGAGACCTTTGCGAAACCCATACGAGAGATCGAAGCGGAACTGGGCTATGATTTCGGATCCAACTTGCCGGCAGAGATTCAAGATAAGATTGAGACCCAAACAGAAGTTAAAATCTGGCTCGATTTACCCGAGTCAGATGTGCAACCCCTGGACCCCACTCAGCTGAGCAAAGGCCATTTCAACACCATTCAGGCAAAAATACATATGGGAAAAAACCGGGAAATCATAGTCTGTGGTACTGTAGTTTCTATGCGAAAAAGCAAATCGGGGAACATTTGGATGAACCTCGATAAAAATTTTCCTAACCACGTGTTTTCCGCTTATATCCCAAAAGATAAAGTACTCGGTTTTCCTTTCAACCCCATGGAGCAATGGTCGCAAAAAGAACTATGTATCGAAGGAGTGGTACAAAATTTTGATAATATCCCAACCATAAGGATCGATCGATCCAAGCAGATAAGTCCGTTGTAAAGCCTGAGGTTTACTCCTTAAAAATTAAGAAAAACTCGGCTTCAACATCGATCGTCATTATACTTGAAAAGTCTAGGATGGGTGTTTCTGATCGCACTATGAAATCGACCTCTGAAGCATCGTCGATCTCACCTACGGAGATGGGGATGAGATTTATGGAACGCAAATTACTATCATATCCCGCAGAGCTTTCACTATTATATACAAAGCAATCAATTTCCAAACAAGCCTCCAAACTCAATCCCGAAGGAATATTACCGCCGAAGCGAGCAGCGACAAAAATTTGACCATTATTGTCTTCCTGCCATCCATCCAGATCTGAATCTTTATCTAATTTTTCAAAAACTGAAACACTCATACTTAATGGAATTGCCTTTAAAGGCTCTCCGGCTTTAATATTTAGCTCTTTGGCGATATCATTGAATTCGGGCTTCAGGTGAATCTTCCCTAAAGAAAAAACTTTAAGGGGCTCCGTTTCTAAAGAGGGATGATTGGTAAAAGCAACATCATTGGTCAACTGAGAAAAAGCAACTCCAGTATGAGAAATATCAGTACCGATCAAGCTGATAAAGAAAAAAGCATTTAGAACCATGAAGTACGAGCGAAACATCATATAGTATTTGACTTACTATTAATATAACATAGATTATGCCAATGCCAAAAAACCCCTTAACCAATTGATTTTCAACTCCTAAATAGCTTTGCCACCCCTCTTTTTTTCCAATTTTTGGACAAACATTCTGATTTGTGGACTCTTACTCGTGTTTTGAAGGCGAATGGGTATTTGGGGGTGCCCCCGTCCTCGAGAGCGGCAGGCGCTCATCGGGCCGGGGTCGGGCTGTCCAGGGGTGCCGTCCTACGGACTCTCCTCTCTGCTCTTCGATCTGAGAGGAGACCCTTCCCATCCCTCACCCATTGGAAGTGAGAAAACAGGCGGTTTGAAATCAGATTAAAATAGCGACTTGCCCCATTCTGAGTATTTTTGTGGTAGTCTGAAATTCAGTAAGTCTAAACCGGCTAAACGCCAAACTCATGCAGCGCACCTCGCTTTCTATTGATATCCAGTTATTTCGCACCGGAGAATAAACCGATACCCTTCAATATCGCTAAACTTTTTGGATAAATCAGATCTTTTCAATTGGAACTCCATAGCTACTCCGTTATTTTCACCTACACCCGTGTACGAACTTTTGATTTCATCAATAAGAATCACTTCGGCCCCCTCCGATACAACTACTGGCGACAAGGCTCTACTTACACCTTTTGTACCCCCTCCCGTCTCTAGAGGATTTTATGCAATGACTGTCAGGTCGAAGCCCTCGGGCAGGGAGGAACTTTGAAGTGAAATGCGATATTGCACGGAATTATCAGACAAGGTGGTATAATTGATCCACCGCCTAGAGTTAGGGATGGTAATCTCTGTTACTGTATCTAGAAAAACAGGATCGAGCCCACTTAAATCCAGATCTATATACTCTTCCCCTATTAGGTCAATTAGTGCTACTTCTCTGAATTCAACGCGAATCGAATGCTGTCCCTGACCTTCGGTTTGCGCGTTGAGGGAACTATGTCCTATTCCCAGAATTAAAATAAGGAGGTAAAAAAGAAAGCACGAAATGATGTATCTCTCTCTTTTCAAAGTAGGCTGAGTAGTTAATTCAATTAAATATAAAAATTAAAGTATAGAATAAAGAAAATAACAGCCTGAAAACCCGAGCCGAATTTTTAACATGAAAAATCTTATTTAGGGAAATTAAATTTTCAGGGGGTCGAAACCGTATATATGACCTGAGCTGTATATTCGTCTGCATCCATCAATACAGATACCTCTCGAAAGCTATACTGAACAAAAATTTGATCTGTGTTGCCTGTGCCATTAAAAAATTCTAGTGGGATGTCTGAAATTTCCTGCCAGTTTGTTCCATTATTGACATTGGGTATAAATCCATTTCGTTTAACAAATAGCTTCAGGTTGGGATGCCAGTTCAAATCTACCTTATGAATTTGAACAGTCCAATCACATCGGTTTCGATTGAGACACTGATTTTGATGTGCAGGGTGGTTTGGGTCCCACCAGGGTTGTTGACCAGATATGCTACCAATCGTTTGTTGGGTAGGACTATCGTACCTCCCGGAAAAGTCTTCTCCGGCTATAAGAATATCTGAGGGAGAAATTTCATAATTCCAATCTGTTGGCGCTTCCAGACTAAACTCCTGCCCCGTCAAAGTGTAGGAGCTTAAACAAGCAAGTACAATAAGGATTAGTTGTTTAATCATCAGCTAAGGTATAAGTTACGACCAGTGGATTTGATCCACTTGTCAATCCAATATCATTTTCATCGTCAACAATAATTTCATAAATCAATTTATGACCTGTTCCCGGACCAGATCCCGTCTTGGCTCCTCTAATTCCATCCCCAATTATAGAAGGTGAAGATCTCAATTCTACGGGTCCAACAGGATTTGCCAACTGGCCTTCGGCTATACCTACCGGAGGGCCAAGTTCTACTTGAAGAAGCAAACCCGAGGGAAGGCTTCCCGATGAAAGTTCTGCATATAAAACGCGCGATGAACTTGCACTATTCAAGGCACAACTATAGTTTAAGTAGCGGGATTCATCTGTATCTGTAATAAACTCGCCTGCACCTGGAATGGGCGTAATCGACACCTCAAAAGTGACTGGTCCACTGTTGGGTTCAATAGCGACAAGGGCAATTTCAGGTATAACTAAGGAGACAAACTCATCCGTCGTTTGGCCGAACAGCAGAATAGGCATAATTAAGATACAAACAATTTGGAGTATACGCGTATGGGCCATATTTGAATATACGGTTTTAATTTTTAAAGCGAATTTTTTCTTCTTTCTCTTTCACCCTGAGCCTCACTTCTTTTTCCTCGCCGGGCTGGATAGAGAAACGGCCGGAGCTGGGAGTGATTTCAAAATGATCCAGCCATCCCGTGTCCATCACTTCATAACTCCATTCTCCAGGCATGAGTTGGCGGGCTTCAAAGGTACCATCTTGATTTACCTGGGTTAAAATATCTCTATTATTTCCTTTAAGTTTAATGATAATATTCGATGGCCGCTTCCTTTTCTTTACATCAAATTCCATTTTGCCGTTTATTTGTCCCGTAGTAGTAATGGAAATAGAGATTTCTTTTTCCTCACCGGGCCCTATGGTTATAGACTGAAAAAAGCCGTCTACAGGCTTGTCAAAAATATCCATACTACCCTTATCTATCACCAATTGATAGTCACCCGGACGCAAGCTTCTAAATTCAAAAAAGCCATCTTCATCTGTGAAAACAGTTTTACCTGCTAAGATCACTCCAACACCCTGAACATTCTGATTCTCTCTAGCTCTTATATATCCATTTAGCTTCGCCACATCCTTTCGTTTGGATATACCCATTTGAATCTCATACATATAGGTTAATGAAAAAAAATAGTTTCTTTGATCGAGTGTATTTCTAAAAATATTGTAGCTGAAAAACCCATTGAAAGAGTGAGGTCCTAACTTAGCTTCAATACTGGCGTTAAGTAAACTACGATCTTCGTTTACCTGCTCCAAAAGGAAATTATTCCTATAATTGATTGAGGCTCTCAAACTTCGATTCAGTTGAGCTGAAAGGTTTGCTCCATATAGAAAAAAGTCAGTTAGACTTTGGTCATATCGGTTGGTTCGCAAGAACTGAACTAAGCCTCCCATTTGCAACCATGAGGTTACCCTGCCATTTACTTGTGTTTGGGCGTTCAGTGTAGTTTGAGTTGAAAATTCGGCTTCAGCCAGCAAATTATCGGTTTGCCCAATTTCAAAATCAGAATTCCATTGGATGTGCTGGTTGCGCAGACGGTATCTCAAACGCAAATTGTTTTCAACATAATCAAATCTTTTCGGCTCAAAACGGTCTTCGCCTGTTCTCCTCACCCCGCTAAGTAATAGAAAAGAATAATCGGACAGGCGATAACTCAAATTGAGAATTTGGATACTCGTGAACGGGGCTGCCACCTGAAAAGTATCTAGTGCTGGCGTCGAAAAGTTAATATTCGCATTGTAACTTACATTCCATCTATTGATTCTGTACGAAATATTTGAGTTTATAATTTTTGAATTGGTGAAAAATCCCTGAAAATTTTGATCAGAATACAAGACATTGAGGTTGACAGCCAAATCATTCCATTTGGACCGAATATCTGTAGTAAATCCAAACCCCAAGCTTTCTTCTTGTTGGCTGCCCGCGAATTCGGCTTCTAGTCGAAAATTAGGAGCATTAAATTCAGATCCGAGACCAATTAAACTCGCTGTTGGATTCTCTCGAAATCCTTTAGACAATCCAGTCAAGGTGAAATTCCAAGAATCATTGAGGTAGTACTTAGTCCGCAAGGAGGTGATCCGATTGATATTTTGATTGAAACGAGGTTGATGATGAACAAACTGCACATCCAGGTCCTTCCAGCGGCGAGTAATACCCACCCCTCGCGAAAATCTTCCAAACTCAAGCAGCCGGCTTACCCTAAACGAATGATCGCCTAATAGTAAGGTCATATTGGGTTGTTGATAAGTCAAGGAGTATTGATCAAAATTTCCAAGACGAGTGACCTGAAACTGATTGGGACCCCGAAGAAAGAATTTTAAGTTTCTCTTTCCTTCCTGATCTATCGCTCCTGCACCCTGCGCTACAACTTGATAAGCATATTCATATTCACCAGAGTTCCTGGCGCCAACATAGGATCCACCTACTTGAATCGGAAACCGAAAATAGGGATCGAATTCTCCCTTATTTTTAGGGAGAACTTTTGTCGAACTCATTAATCTTCGGTCCCAATCTGCGGATTCAATCGACAACTCCAGATCGACGTAAAAATCGTATGCCTTAGTATTCGCCATATTCTCAGGTGCTGTTGCTTGAACTGAGATTGCTCTTTTTTGACCCGCTGCAATTACGATGGTATCGCCCTGCTCTATTGATCCTCTGCTCGATTTTAGAGATACGGTATCCCAGGCGTTGCCATCATTACTCAAAAGATAAGTAAAGGTCGCGACTCCGCCTTCCTGAATTTTTTCCGGCGATTCCACCAACTCTGCAGATACAGAAGTGATTCTTGGAATCTCCACATTCACTTCCTGGGATACGCTAAGCGTAGAGTCTGTGGCAGACGAAGCCTGAAAAATGAAAGGCTGCATTCCCGGTTCAACCTGAGTGCGAGCTTCTACAACGAATACAACTAATGTAGAACTTTCCTGGCCTAAAGAAATTGGGAGTTGGGGACTTGATATTACCTTCCAGGATGCAGAGGGTAAATTAACGCTAACATTCAGCTTGAGTGAATCT
The DNA here is from genome assembly GCA_964626595.1 of uncultured Saprospiraceae bacterium. Lineage (GTDB taxonomy): Bacteria > Bacteroidota > Bacteroidia > Chitinophagales > Saprospiraceae > JAWLFI01. The sequence continues at coordinate 16,023 of CAZVFU010000030.1, read as the reverse complement.
TCGGTACTATTTAGTTTGAATACGAAAGACTCGTGGGATGCGGGCTGCATTTTTTGGGGAACGCGAAGAACTTCTAATGTGAGCTGTGCACTTAGAAAAGTCGTAAAAAAAAGAAGTACTAATAAGGAAACAATAACTTTCATTCATCAAGATCCATTTTAAGTCTATATCCAAAAAGACCAAAATTGTTTGTTCGCACAATAACATTTCCCTCGAATAGGCCCGTTCGTTCCTCAGCATCCAAAGGAAGCTTTACTTTTCGGCATAAGCCAGGGTATAATTTTACAGGTGTATCTCCTTGAAATTTCAATTGCTCGCCCTTGGAATTAAACATCTCAAGTTCAAAAGTTGCCCGAATCAAACGTGTCGAGGGATTAGTCATATGAAGAACTAACTCTGAGCTTTCAGGGGCGTAATAAACAGAATCAAAACCTATATCCCCATCTTCGCCGCCAATATCAGATATGATTTGAACAGCATAACGAAAGTTGGTATTTAGTTTAACTCCTCCTTCAACATTTGATGTATCGATTTCAGGGACATTCTCCACCATGATGAAAGACCAAAAACTACCATTCTGGGCGACGCTCGAAGGCTTTTTAATCACATATTGGATTTCTACGCTTTCATCGGGTGATACGACTTCCTCGACCGAGGATATAGTGATCCAGTCAGCATTGGAACGCAAAGCCTCTCCCGCTGAAACGAAAGTAGTCCCCTTATCGCAATCCATAAAAAGATCCGACAAATAAATTCGTACTCTTTGTTCCTCTTTCCCCATATTTTTCAAACGAATAACACCCCTATCATTATCCAGATTAGATAAATCATGTTGGTGACTCAGTCCATTCGTTACGACTATACGAGCCTGAAGGCTGAAAATGAAACAGCTGAAAAAAATAATTGAGAGCAATTTTTTCATAACTATTGTCTTTTTTTTTCAAAGATACCACTTATCAAATAGCCTACATTGGGTAAAATGATTCATATCCTCTAAAATTAAAACTCATTTTAAGGAAAATTGACTATAAAGGCCTCTGAGCTAACTTACCTGAAAATAAGTAAGCCTATTTGATATACATTAACTCGCTCTAATTTTTAAAAATATAATCCAGTTTTGCCCATCCAAACTTTATTACCTAAAGCAGAGGTAAGTCACTCCTCGCTTAAAGTGTAAGTAAGTGTTATAGGGCTATCTTGATTGCCAGGTTCAAAGTTATTTATATCTGTAATTTTCAATTCGTAATTTAATTGATACCCTTGAGTTTCTTTGTTGGTTCCTGTCCAACAGACGCTATTAATTCCACCTAATAAGTTGGCCTGGGCGGGAGCATATCGTAAAGATAAAAGAGTAGTGTAAATATTCCCCTCCGCTCCGGCGTGCTCAAACTCTCCTGGCTCAATAACTAACTCAATATCCCATCCACTTCCCTCCATTCCGCTCACATTGACTGAAATTTTATATTGTTTCCAGGGATTAGATGAAAGTGTAGTGTAATGCAACCTATTTTCGGAATTAGATGCCAGAACAGTTCCATTGTTGATAGCATCTCCAGCTTGAAGTCCACTTCCAAAGTTCGCCTGGAGTACAATATCTACCTGGTTTGTTGAAACCACATCCAACAACACAACATCCTGAAAATTAACATTTACATCATGGGATGCCACATTAGAGCCCTGAGCTTTTACGGCTGAAATGCAAACTCCGAAGAACGCAACACTCGCAACTAGTAAAAAAAAATTCCGAAAGAAAACCATTTAACATTATTTATAATTCTAATAATATGAAATGGCAAAACCGTGCCAACTCAACTGAATTCAGATAACCCACTGAAAATCAGCGTCGAACAATATTTAAAGAGACTCAAAAGTTCCAAATGATGGAAACGAATCCAAAATACAAAAATGGCATTTTTGTTATAGCGCAAGAAGTTATTCCCATGGAGCAATAAAGGGTCTATTGGAAACTTTCAAGACTGAAACACCATGGATTCCAAGGGTAGATATGTATCAAGATCAGTTAAACGAGTAAAAAGTGCAGGCTTGGGGATAATTGGAGAGCATATTATTTCTTTTTAGCCCCAGCAGTTTTTGTCTTACGTTCCGCTTTTTTCTTTTGGTTTTTCCCCTTTTTTTTCTCCTGCTTTGCTTTTTTTGCCGCTTTCTTTTTTTCAGCCTCTTTCTTCGCTTTTTCTTTTTGCCGCTTTTTCTCTATTTTCTTTAATCGCTTTTCTTCTTTTTTATTCAAGCGTTCGAGGACCTCCTCGCTTTGAAGTTCTTTTAAGGCATTTTTTCCTATCCAGTTGGACGTCGCGTCTTTTTTGCCCTTTAGTTTCTTAGCCAGATTAACGGCATCTTTATTTAAATGGATCGTACGCTTTCCTATTTGCCGAAGGGCCCAATTAACGGCGCGTTTGACGTAGTTCCGTTTATCTGTGGCATGTTCTTCAATAACGTCCAGGTACTGCAGGAAGTGGTCATCTTCTTTTTTCTTGTGGTGAATGCATGTAGCAACTATTAGGACAAACCCAGCTCTTTTCACAAAGGCATCTTTGTGGTCAATCCAGTCGACAATCAGTTCTTCCACGTACGGCAGTTTTTGAAAAAGATACCCACAAAGTTGATCTACTTCATCCCATGATTGAAGATTTTCCACCCATTGATCTGCCTCTTCTCTTTCCATTTTGTCAGGTTCTGCAACCAGTCCTGCTAAAATACGACCTTCATGATGGCCCAGGCTCCATAACTGTGAAGCCATTTCGTGATCCTTTCCAATATTTTTGGCCAAAAGTTTCAATTTTGGCATGCGCACACCAATAGCTTGCTCAGTATTAACGCCGAGCAATTTCATCTGTTCTAAGTAGGTGGGATCAGCTGCTCTTTCTAAAGCAGCTTTTATCTCTTTTAATTCCATAAACTGTTTTCAATGTTGTCATTGAATGTAATAAAAATTGTTAAAATAACCAATTTATTTTACGATAAAAAATGAGAGAACAGTAAAAAGTAAAAAGCAAATCTAGCCCTATGCCATATTGGTGAATACTTGCTGAACATCTTCGTCATCGTCCAGTTTGTCCAATAAATCCTCCACCTCTAGCGCCTGCTCCTCCGAAAATTCAACAGGTGCGTTTGGGATTCGCTCGAGTGCTGATTTTGTCGGTTCAATCCCGCGACTCTCCAATGCTGAAGATAAGTTGCCAAAGTCTGTATAATCTCCCACAACATATAAGGTGTCGCCATCCTTCTGGATTTCTTCTAAACCAGAGTCGATCAATTCCAGTTCTAATTCCTCAAGATCAACATCATCATTTGACTCGACCTCAAATATGGCCTTGCGGTCAAATAAATAATCCAGAGATCCCGTAGGCACAATGGAGCCTCCTGCCTTATTGAAATAGCTTTTTACGTTGGCTATAGTTCGATTGGGATTGTCCGTTGCGCATTCAATGATCATTAACGCTCCGTGTGGTCCTTTTCCTTCATACCTAAGCTCCTCATATGACGCAGCATCTTTGCCTGATGCCCGGTCAATAGCGGCCTGAATATTATCCTTCGGCATGTTTTGCGCCTTGGCATTCTGAATAGCCACTCGCAGTGCTGAATTCATTTCCGGGTCTTCCCCACCCTCCTTAGCGGCCACCGTAATGGCTCGAGCTAGTTTGGGGAAAACCCGGGACATTTTCGCCCATCGCTTTTCTTTTGCTGCACGTCTATACTCAAATGCTCTTCCCATATAAAAAACTGAATTTAGTCTAAAATTATCACTTTTTCCTGACTTACAAGTTTGCCTTTTTGGTCAATTATCCGCAACACATATAAACCGGACTGTGAAGGTGCTTCCAGTTTAATTTGGGATTGATTTTCATGAACGGATTGTGTTTGCAGTCGACCTGTAGCATCCACCCATTCGAAAGTCATTCGCTGAGCGGGCAGATCTTTGGTTCGAACCAAAACAGATTCACCTATTCTAACGGGATTGGGAAAAATAACTGCCGAGGTGAGAGACGGACCCGATGCGGATGTCCCTGATACCATAAAGGAAAACTCCGCTGTACAATCATTTGCATCCGTTACCGTCAGTTGATATTCTCCAGAGGATAAATTCGATATACTATCTGTGGTTTCGCCGGTGTTCCACTCATATTCATAGGGCGGCAAGCCTCCGGCAATCACCACCTTGATAAAGGCTCCATTAGAACCATCATCACCAATATTGCGGCTTTGGACTACAATTTCACTTAAAATCGACAAGTCCAAAGTGAGCAATTCATTACATTCTTCCGGGTCACTATTTTCTATGAAAATTTGATAGGTTCCCGATCTGTCATAAACGAGTCCTTCTATTTCAACGGATTCTCCATTGCACAACAACAATTCTTCGCTAGATGCCACAGGTGGAGTGATCACTGCGCGCTCGGTACTCACGAGGTTGACCGTACAATTATCATCCGAAATTAACCTGGCTGTCACATCAAAAGACAGAGGGCGATTATAGCTTATGGAAAAGGTGTCTTGAGTGTAAGTTGGAAATTGTTCATCGAGAAAACTGCCCGCCTCAAGGGTCCAATTGTAAGGAGGCTCACCGAAAAACTCAACTTTGATTTCGCCATCTCGACCAGAACAAACTTCTTCAATCGGTAATAATTGAAATCCTGGCAAGGGTAAGCCTGTTACCACTACTGTATCCGTTGCAGAGCAATTGGCAAGTTGGTCGATAACGCGGAGTCGATAAACAGTGGTTCCCTCTTCCACTGAAATCGTTGGATTTGCAACATTTGGAGTGCTTCCTGTCCACACATATTGATAGTTAGAGCCCGTTCCGCCCCCTGCCGTAGGGTTTCCACCCAGTTCAACCAATTCGCCTTCGCAAGCTGTTATGTCTGGTCCCGCCTCGGCATCGACCTGAAGATAAACCTCAAAAGTGACATCAACACTCTCTCCCACGCATCCCGCAGTATCCCGAGGGAAAAACGTGACGGTCGCTGCTCCTTGTGGAATTCCGGGAATAAGAAATAAGTCTTGGTTAAATACCTGCCCTCGTCCATCTGCAGGCCGCACTAATCCCTGACTGGAAGTGACTCGCCAAAACACTTCTTCGATTCCAGGACGATTTGAGAAGTCGATAAAGGCATTTTCTCCATTGCACAGGCGTCGAAGCGTTGGAGAGATAGAAAAAGGAAGTGGCTCGCAACAAAACACTTGCGTATTCAAATTAAGAGGTTCATCAAGGCTACACCCTCTAAATTCGCCGGCAGCGATCTCTCCATCCCCAAAAGTAGTCACCCCTACATCAGCCGGCACAAAGTTGCCGTTAGGACAATCTTCATTACTGAAAGCTCGTACCGAAAAGGAAGCCGTCCACATATCCGTGGAGTCATTCATACAGCCTACCCCATCACCTATACTAATCCCCGGTGAATTGGGCGGTGATGAGTTATTTGTAAAAAGCCAACCAGCCGGAATAGGTGTTCCTCTCAGATACCCTTTATCTGGATTGTCGTAATTGTATCGAACAGTTCCCCTAGGATACCAGTTCCAACGACCGTTAGATACAGGTCGCGGCTCTTCAATTATGGCTGGCGCCCGCTCATCATCGAAAGAAGAGGGATCCCATGCCGGGCCGAAAGTCGGAATAATTCCAGAAATCCGATTGCAATTATCCTTATTCCAGTTTCTTAATTCATATCGAAAAGTCACTGTTTCTCCGGGCTGGTAGGGGCCTTCAAGGGGCGATCCAAAGGAGGTAGCTATGGCATATAAGGTATCATCTTGATTGCACTCTTGCGGATCTGAAATTAGTTCAGTACAAATATCAAAATCGCCATCATCACCAGAGATATCTGTCAGCGCTAATTTATATGTGGTATTGGGAATGACTTGCATGAAAAATTCCAGTTCTCCATTCATCCCCTGCTCACATCGTATCGTATCGAGATTGGCACAATCTCCTCCAAAGATGGCCACTTTGGGAAAGCGCAATTCATCGCTTGTTACGGCTACTCTGAGGAATCCGGATATTTCGTCGGTTTGGATTTCGTACCACACGGTTCGCGAATTCAAGAAAAAGCAATTCGGCCCAAAATTCGTAGGGCCAAAACTTGCCTGTTCATTGCATCCGGGGACACATATTTCCCCACCATCCGTTTCCAAATTTATTATTTCAGGAGCCACGCAAAGATCATTAACGGCGCAACCGCCTGACGGCCCTTTTTCCTCAAAACATAATTCAAACTCCTGCGCGTTCCCATCAGGATGGCTCAGCATAATGAAATACTGTCTTCCGGGCACTAAGCCATTAAAGACAGCCAGACCTGTCGAATCAAAACAGAAGCCATCAAGGGAATTAAAGGTTTGAATACAGTCATTATTAGGATAAGTTCCCAGCATAATTGCAACATCTGAATCCGTTTCAAGATTACTTACCTGAATTTCAAGCGTATTCTTTCCACTGCTTAATCGTCCCTGATACCAAACGGAGTGAATATCTGCAAATGGGCAAGATGCATTATTGAAGTCAAAGGTGGCATTTTCGGTCGTCCCCGCAATGCATCCATCAAAAGAAACCAACTCTGGAAAACAGCGATAATCATTGGGCGGATCCAGGTTTATTTCCGGGTTATTAATACAAAGTGTGAAGGAGTTTTGATAATTAATAGGGAAAGCAATATTGATATAATATCGCTCACCCACTTCCAGAATATTGCCTGCGCTCAATTCATTGGTGTCGCAGGCTAATTCGAATGATGTAGTCGGCGTGCAAATCGGGGGTTCCATACCATAAACAGTGATGAACGCATTTGGTCCTCCCTGAGTAGCTATAGAGACATCTATATCTGTACCCTGCGCAACGAAGGTAAACCATACATTTCTGGCAAAAGCGGGAGCACAGGATCCGTTCCTCAATTGAAAAGTCGCATTTGCGAACGGATGTACCGAACAATTCCCATTTAGATCTGTCAGCTCACTTGCATCAATGCACGTATTATTAATCGGCTGACCTACTAATATCGCACTCAAAAAAGCCATTAAAAAACCAAGGAGTAGAAAACGCTTCATATTCATACACTTTAATTATCCCCAATATAAGCCAAAGAAATTTGCAAGATAATTATCAAAACAAATTTTATACGAAAGATAAAAAAATTATTACTTTTGTCATCCTCTAAATTTGGGATATTAGCTCAGTTGGTTTAGAGCACTAGCTCGACAAGCTAGGGGTCACTGGTTCGAGTCCAGTATGTCCCACTTCAAGGGGGATTAGCTCAGTTGGCTAGAGCGCTACACTGGCAGTGTAGAGGTCATCGGTTCGAATCCGTTATCCTCCACTTTTCTTTCGGGGCGTAGCTCAGTCCGGTAGAGTACACGTCTGGGGGGCGTGGGGTCGCTGGTTCAAGTCCAGTCGCCCCGACTTATCGAGGAGCCGTTCTTTGCAGGACGGCTCTTTCTTTTTTAATATCATCTAACAGGATAAGCCTGACCTCATTCGTTTACTCATTATGGACAAAAAAGAAGTTAAAGAAAAGCTCAAGCTTAAAATTTCCAAGACAAAAGAAAAAATTTTGTCTTATGAAGATATGTCGGGGCCCGTCACTCCGGATGTATCCATTGGTCGAGTTTCCCGCATGGATGCCATTAATAATAAAAGCATTGTGGAATCTGCTTTACAAAATGCAAAGGAACAACTCCATTTACTCGAATATGCGCTCAAACACATCGACGATGACGATTTTGGTCTATGCAGACGCTGCGGTCAAAAAATTCCTGCAGGACGGATACTTGTTTATCCGGAAAGTGCCTTATGTGTAAGGTGTGCTGACTAGCTTACACCAAACAATTATCTGTTTTTTAGTATAAACTAAAGCTCGCGTAAAATATATTATAAGTTTTTTCTTAAATATTTGGTTTTTTACGCTAATTGCCTTATACTAAAGTTAAATCAAAATAAGACTTTTATGGCCAAGTGTTTTGCCTTAGTGGGATGGAGTTTACCCGTAATAGAATCAGTTAAGAAAAAAGGACTCCCTTTTGTAGTTATCTCTTTTTCAGACTTTGAACCTTACGCGAAAGAGCACGATATTCCTTTCGTAAGTTACGATTTGAAAACCTGGAGTGATCAATCCAATGCGTTATTATTATCTGAAAAGCTGGCTGCCTTTGGTGCAGATGTTGCTGTCCCCTTATTCGAGGAGACCGTGGAATGGGCCGGCGCTTTAAATAGCATATTCCGGAATGACCCCAGAGTATTAAACCGTGCGTATTTATTTAGAGATAAAGCTATGATGAAGAGAAAAGCTCTCTTGTATGGCTTGCGCGTGGGATATTTTGAAGTTATTTCTAACAAAGAAGATGCGCACCGGTTTTTAAAGCGGATGAATGCCACGAATCTGCAGTTGCCAGGTGAGGAAGACTCTTGGGCACATATGAAGCCTTTTAGTGCCGCAGGAACGGTCGGTCACAGATTCATCCGATCTCACAAAGACATTGATGAAAAAGCAAAAGATGGAGACTTTCCGTGTATGATCGAAAGTCATCTAGAGGGACAAGAGTTTTCATGTGAAGCATATATTCACGGTGGAGAAGTCGTTTTTATGAATATCACTGAATATGTAAAACTAGGCTTTTCGAATTATGTGCCAGCAGGGCCAAAATTAGAAGGAAAACGAGATAAAATCATTGCTGAGATCAATAAGTTGGTCAAGGGCTTTGGAATAGAGTATGGAATGATTCATCCAGAATGGTTTTTAACGACCGACGACGAACTTTTCTTTGGTGAAGTAGCATGTCGTATTCCCGGTGGACATATTTTAGAGTTAGTTTCAGATGCTTATGATTTTGACGCTCTGGCTGCTTTTGTCCAGATTCATGACCCTTCACTCAGTAAAGAAGAAGTTGCAAGCCTATTTCCATCAGAATTCCCCAATAAGTATGTTGGAAATGTTATGGTCTTCCCGCAGAAAGGAGAAATCACAAAATTAGAAGTCCCTGAGGAGTTGATGGAAGAGCCCTATTTTAAGGATCATAATCTTGTACCCCCCATTTCCAGACAAAAAGTGGATAATCGGGAGGGATTTGGCAATCACTTTGGAACGATAAATTTCTTAGGTGAAGATCCTGAAAGAATGAAGGAATTACTTGAACATTACCAGGACGTTAATTTTTACGTTTAGTATAAACATTTAAAAAAAGCTATTTGAACACAACAGAAGACGTACAAGACAGACTGATTTTAGCTCTACAAGAATTGAAATCAGCAGAGGGTTTTATGCGAGAAGATAAAGTCTATCGCTTCCTTAGCCAGACTGAAAAAAATCTGCAAGAAGCGGAAGGCGTAGAAAAGGTATATAAGATTATGCCTGAAATTATGGAGGCGGGTCTATTTGCCGGCTCCATATGGGAGCATCCACAAGATTTGATACCTCGGTTGGTTGGCGGCACACTAAAAGCTGGTACTCCAACCTCCACTTTTGAGTTGCTCAGTGAGTTACGAATGCTGGCCCTTGCAGAAGGTAGAGTACAAAATGAGACAATGCATCCCTTGGAAGCTGACGCTTTTTTGGAAAAAGTCATTGTGCTGAACCTGAATTTAGTATTTGGCAGTTTAAATGAGTCGGATCGCGTCGAATTCTCAAAAGGTGAATTGCGAAAAATAAAAGCAGTTTTCGAGTTCATTATACAACGAGTTGAAATCGACGGAGTAAAGGACGGAGTGGCTGAAGAGTTAAAACTTGTCGCCCATCAAAGGCCCATTTTTACTGAACCGATTCGCAGTTTAATTGCTCTTTCCCATCAATACTTTCAATTGGATTTGGATAGATCCGCGGATCAACTGCTACGCAAATTTAGCGACGCAGTTTACGGCCCGACTGAAAAAAGCAGTAGCTTATCACCTGAAGAGTATAGACAGTATTTACTAAGCGCTGATGCAGATCAACTGGGAAAAGAAGGGTTAGCGTTAGCTCAGAGCATGGAGGAAACGGGCTTAGTTTGTAAATCACATGTGGTTCTTTTGCAACATCTCTTCAGGATGGAAGACCTTGATCTAATTGCAAAGACATTAGGTCTTAATGAATACGGCACAATAGAGTTGAAGAGGCATTGGGAGTTTGTAAACACTTTCATCGAAAATTACAGCACCATTAACTATGCACAAGGAGTGCTGGGCCTGTCCAATGTATTAAAGAAAGGGCTATTTACGTCATCATCGGTGCTTCAGGCCCTCCGACATTTGTTTAGTATCCGACTCAATCCGAGAGTGCAGCGCCATCTCGTAGAAAGTCGGCATGAAGGATCTGAAAAAGATGCTCATTCCCTTCTTATTGGGGGTACTTTAAGTTTATTGGGAAATCCACTTGGTGTAGGTCAGGGTATGAACCCCACTTGCCAATCTGCTCGAGGCTTGAGCTTATGGAGTCAATTCTCTCCGGAAAAACTTATCAATCTCATTATTACGGCTGCGGTCGAGAATAACCTGAGGTTCCGATTTGAAGGAGACGTCCTTGAATCCGATCTTTTATTAAAAGGATTGGCTACTGAATTTGATCGTTCTTTGGACCCCGTTTCCGTAGTACTGGTTCCCCATCTCGATAAGGTATACAACGAAATGATGAAGCGAGCAGCGCATCGAGGTGAGGATCCACACAAATGGGTGAATCCTTCTTTTTATGGGCATTGGATACCCAATGGGTTTATTTCTGCCTATAATTATTTGACGCAATCGATTCATCAATACGATCAATTTGTTCGAACCTTTTACGCGGCCTTCCATCCGTCTTACAATGGGGGTAAGCAGATTATATATCCGGTTCCAACGGGACTTTTTATTACCAACGCCAAGGCAGAAATGCTGGGTTTTCACGCTGTATCTATTCTTCGTGTCAGTGAAGACCCTGAAGGAAAAATGCGTGTGTACTTTCTCAACCCAAATAATGAAGGTCGCCAGGATTGGGGGCAAGGAATTAATCCCACGATCCATGGTCATGGGGAAGAGGCCGGCGAATCCTCGCTACCTTTCGCTCACTTCACCGCAAGAGCCTACGCTATTCATTTCAAAAGCACAGGTATTGAAGAGCGCAAACTCAAGGTCCCTGCTGAAATTGTAAATCAAGTTTCCGAACTGGCTAAGAATAGCTGGGGGAAAAAGTATATTTGGACGTAAAAAAAGATTAGATGCACAGACACGTCTCCTTTATTGAGCTTAGCAAATCCGCCCTTAAAACGAATTTTAACTTTATTCGAAAAAAGATCGGCGACCATAGAAAGATTTCAGCAGTCGTAAAAGCGAACGCCTACGGACACGGGATAGATACTTATGTGCCGATGGCTGAAGCCTGTGGCATTGATCATTTTGCGGTATCTTCCTGTTTTGAAGCCGAAGAGGTAAAGTTGGTATGCAAAGACACCTCTGACATTATGATCATGGGTATTTTTTACCGTCATGACTTACCCTGGATTCTCGAAAACAACATTGAAATTTACGTTTTCAACTATGACCGACTGCCTGTCATTTTGGACTTCGTAAAGCAACATGGCGGCCCAGCTCGCATTCATATTGAAGTCGAAACAGGAACGAATCGTACGGGTATGAGTACCGAAGATATTAAAAAGTCGATTCGTTTTCTGAAAGAACATTCCGAATCCTTCATTTTGAAGGGAGTTTGCTCTCATCTTGGGGGGGCGGAGTCTTTCTCCAACCGGTTTCGACTGGATCGTCAAATCACAGAATTTGACCGCATAAAAAAACAATTTTTGCGTGAAAAAATGGAGCCCGAAAACTTTCACCTGGCGTGTTCTGCCGCCGCTCTGGCTTGGCCGGAGACGCTGCACGATATGGTACGCATAGGAGTAACTCAATACGGGTTTTGGCCGAGCCCGGAAATCTATTATCATCATCTCCAAGAGACTGGAAAACGTAAGGATAGCCCTCTGAAGCGCGTCCTAACCTGGAAAACAAATGTCATGGAGATTAAAAAGGTAAAAAAGGGTGAATTTATTGGCTATGGAACAGCCTATCAGGCCTATCGCGATATGACTATAGCTGTACTTCCGCTGGGTTATGGAAATGGCTATTCGCGATCTTTGTCCAATAAAGGTTTTGTACTTATTCGGGGCCGAAAAGCACCTATTGTAGGATTGATAAATATGAATCTCTTTATGGTGGATATCACTCACTTTAAGGAAGTAGAAACCAATGATGAAGTTGTGCTCATTGGAAAACAAAAGAACAATAAAATTACAGTAGGTTCTTTTTCTAATTCATCTCAGCAAATCAACAATGAGATGTTGGCGCGGCTACCGGCCGCTATACCGCGGATAGCGAAAAGGTGAGGTCAGCTTGCTCTCAGATACGTTCTCAAACTTAGTCTGTAAAATCATTACTTAGACATATACCTATTTTAAGAAGGTTGTGTAGCACACCTCATCCCTTTACATTTATCTTGCGATAGCGATGCGTAGTGGCCATCCGCCCCTGGCGGATGGGTCCGAGCCCATCAATATTTGATGGGCAAAGGACCGAACGAAGGTGGAGCCCGAAGCGTAGCGACCCCGGCCCGAGGACTCGGGGACGGGGGATCGCCCAAATACCTAAAAAAATAAGAGACCGCGCCCCCCTACCAATCCAGGCCCATGGTATCGATATTTTTGGGAACATCGACCTTCGATTTTGTTTCCTGGCGCTGCTGCTGGCGCTGGAGTATGGCTTCTGCCAAATGGAAAGCGATGTTCTCTCCCCCCTTCTCGATGACAGTATTCACCTCGGACTCTGGAACATCGAGGCGATATAAATAGCTAAATAATAACTCGGGATCTCGATCGAGTAATTCGCCCACACGCGCTGCGATCCACTCCACTATGGGAATGTCACTTTTTTGGGCTTCGGCAAGTGGAAACAACTCTTGCATTACTCGGACGTTTTTTTAGTCAGATGCGTAAGAATCTGGTCTAAATATCTGCGATCATTGGATAATCGAGGCACTTTATTCTGGCCGCCAAATTTTCCGCGGGTGCGCATCCATTTATGAAAGGTCCCTTCAGCGGCAGCGTGTAATTTCAAGCGATTTAATGCCAGATCGTAACTGCGCTTGGCATCGTAATCGCTATTGACTTCTCGCAAATTTTTATCGAGACGCTGAGCGAACTGTTCGAGATCATCGGGCAGTGTTTGAAACTCTACGATCCATTCATGCCCCCCCTTCTCCGAATTATCCATGTAAATAGGTCCGACGCTATACTCGTCAGCGACGATATCAAACTCGCGGCAGGTCTTGGCGAGCGCCTGGTCGGTATTGGCAACCATGACCTCTTCGCCAAAGGCATTGATAAACTGCTTCGTGCGGCCCGTGATATGAAATCGGTGGGGTCGTGTGGATATAAAACGAATCGTATCGCCAATGCGATAACGCCACAACCCCGCATTGGTAGACATGATAAGTGCGTAATTTTGGTCAGTCTCGACCCCTTCCAGAGATACAATCTCACCGGTATCCAGGGATTCAAACTCAAAAAACATACCATTATCAGTCAGCATCAAGAGGGCCTTAATTTGCTGATCATCCTGCAATCCGATGAAGCCTTCGGATGCATTGTAAATCTCCTGATACACGAAGTCTGGAGAAGGCAAATAACGTTCAAACTGCTTTTGGTAAGGTGCAAATCCAACACCGCCGTGCAAATACGCCGTCACATTTGGCCACACTTCTAAAATGTTATCTTTCCCGGTCAGTTCTAGAATGCGATCAAATAAAACCACAGTCCAGGTGGGTACTCCGCCCAACATCACCACATCTTCTTTGCTCGTAATGGAGGCCATTCGCTCCAGCTTTTCTTCCCAGTCGCTGAGTAGGGCCGTCTCAAAATCGGGCGTATAAAAGGGTTTTCCGATAAAAGGCATTTGATGTATCATGACCGCTGAAACATCTCCAGTTCGAGTCCGCGGATAGGGGGCAAATTTTTCGATGCTGCCCCCCATGATCAGACTCTTTTTAGCAAAAGCCTGCATGTCGGGCCGGTGGTGGTAAAGTGTGGACATAGAATCCCAGCTGCCTTGAATGTGGCACTGCCTTAAATTATGGGACGGGACTGGTATGAATTTGGACCGATGACTGGTGGTGCCTGACGATTTGGCGTACCATTTGACATAGCCGGGCCACAAAATATCTTTCTCGCCTCGCATCATGCGATCGATATCACTCTGAATCTCCTCGTACGAGACTACGGGCAATCGTTCAGCGAAATCTTTATAATTTTTAATGTCGCGAAATCCATACTTTTTTCCGTATTCGGTATTTTTCGCCATTTGCAGTATCTTAAGCAACCATTGCTTTTGCATACTGTAAGGGTCTTTTCGCATCCGGCCTATACGTCGGAACCGAAAATCCAAATATTGTTTAATGATAGAATTTGCGAGCTTTTTCACGAAAAACGTAATTTATATATAAAAGTATTTATATTTTTTGAGAATCCCAATTTATTGCCCGCTGAGCAAATGTACTAAATTGAACCTGACTACCCCGCTGTGGTGCCGATGGTTAAGATTCTACTTTATAGACTTTTCCAGGAGTTGCATAATGATCTAGCCCCCAACTCGAAACACATTCGCGAGTGGAAAAGTCAAATTTACCATTTTGAATCAACTGATCCGTCAGCCAAAGTTGTTGCAAATGTCCAACAATTAACCGGGTTCCATTTTCCGGGATGTTCACTTCGCGTCCCCATGTAAACCACATTTGAATGGGCGCAAGCGACACAAAAGGGGGTGAAATCCCGCCTTTTTGTTCCTTCTTGAGGTCGACCTGTTGAAATTCGCTCGTCTCCGGCGGAAAATGCTGACTCGTCGCGTGGGCTTTATTCAACCATTCGGGCCGAATAAAGTTAACGGTCCATTCTTTGGTTGTTTTCATGTTTTCGTAGGTATCTCGCTGCCTATCTAAGGGGCGGATCAGAAGCGAAAACAAGGGTGGACGAGCACCTAGCGGCTGAAATGTATTAAATACAGCTACATTATCGACCTCCCGAGCTGATTTCGTCCCTACCAATACAACCGGCCTCGGTCCCAGCACATCGTTTAACAATGTGGAGATTCCATCTGACTCGTCTCCGAGAAAGTTTCCCTCTTCATCCCATTTAAAGTTCCACACTTATCGAGCGCTTGGCGGTTGTGTAGGTCGAACTTCCACTTTGCTGGGAAGCGTTCGATGATCCATTTCTAATAATTGAGCGACCATTAACCCCAGATCTTCTGGTTGAATCTTCCAGGCATCGTCTGGATTAGGCACATGGCCATTAAAGTGGGTGGCGACGGAGCCCGGCATGATGGTCGTCGTTTTGATGCCGTATTTTCTGAGGTCAAGCATAACGGCCTGAGTAAAACCGACGACGCCAAATTTACTGGCATTATAAGCGGCTCCATTTTCGAAAAAGTTGGTGCCCGCAAGTGAGGCCAAGGTCATGAAATAGCCTTTAGAAGATTTGAGTTCGTCAACCGAGGCTTTGAGGGTGTGAAAAACGCCGTGTAGATTGGTATCAATTACATTTTTCCAATCTTCATGCTTCATCTCATCGATGGGCGCAAAATGTCCGATTCCGGCATTAGCCAAAACCACGTCAAGTTGCCCCCATTTATCTTTGATTTGCTGAACGGCCTTGATTTCATCCTCAGCATTCACGACATTGGAGGCGAGGCCTAAAACGCGTCCTGAATGCCTTCCCTCTAATTCTTGAGCGCGTTCGGAAACCGAATCTTGACTTCGGCCACTAAATGCCACGCGCATACCTCGATCTAACAGGGCTTCTGCGACACCTAATCCAATACCTTTCGTTCCTCCAGTGATATATGCTACTTTTCCTTTCATCATGATTTGTTTACTTATTTAAGCTATGCAGGTCGAAATTGTTCATTTTTTTGGAAATTCATCCGAGAGTGAGAAGCGAAAGATGTTTTGCCCCTGCATGGACTTTTTTTTAATGTCTAATAAACCTCGAAGCGGCGGCAATATATTTTAGAAAACAACAACCCTAACGAGTCTG
>CAZVFU010000029.1:0-24949 GCA_964626595.1 uncultured Saprospiraceae bacterium | reverse complement strand
TAAAAATGGACAAATCTGCATTTCAAATGCAGATTTGTCCATTTTGGACTTTTGACAGTGGCAGAGCAGAAATCATTTTGTTTATTTTATAGAGGTAAGTGTATGGCATGAATAACTGTGTACAATTACGGCATATTTTGCCTCTGTTGAAAACATTCATCAAATCCCACACATCCTTGCCTTCCGTGTTCTATTCACCTCAATTGCTATAGAAGACTGATCAACGCGGATATGGAAAGGATAAAAAGTGGGCGAGTCGGCCATGAGGAAAACCAATGCACCGCGTCTTCCATAAAAAACCGTCATCCTAAAAGTCCAGCCCCAAAGAAATATATAAAATGGGATCCTGCAACACGCGCGTCTCCAGTCCCCAGGCGTAATCGACACGAACAAAATATCCAAATAAATCGGCGCGAACGCCCCCACCGAATCCAATAAGCAGCGGATCTTTGAAGTAGTTGACCGTCACGGAGACTGTCGGAGGGTTTTCTACCGTAACCGTGTTAAGCGGGTTTTCGTCGCTAAAGGGAGACAGCCCGTACCAGGCCGTACCCACATCTGCAAATGCCACAAATTGAAAATTTCGTAAAAAGTCAGAGTTCAATCGTCTTCGCGAGAGATAATTGAAGGGCGCCACCCGAAACTCTAAATTGGATACGATATAGGAGGCCCCGTTTCGGGCATTCTGATTAAACCCTCGCATATTGCCAGCGAGTGTTTCAAAAGCAAAATTACCGTTCATGGGGATGCTGATGTTATCAGCATTTTGAGCAAAAAGCCAATTATCTACACCACCCATAAAAAATAAGAGCTGCTCCGAGCCAAAGGAAGCGGAACCCGCGATCCGGCCAGCCAAAACGGCATGTCGGCCTACTGGTATGTAATGACGGGCATCAGCACCGATAATGGTCATAAAGCCATCGCTCCAACTGAATTCCCAGGGGGAAAACTGTATCTGGTAGCGATTCATGAACTCCAGCCAAAATTTATAGCGGGTGCCCTGGAGCATGTTTTTCATGAGCCAGAAGCTATTGTCAAAAACGTATTCTCCCTTGACGCCCAGGCGCTGAACATTCTCCGGAGGAACATCCAGTGTCGGGCGATTGGTAGAAAGAACGTTATAAGTATCGAATCGCGCTGTGGTCGTCAGGCGAAAGGACCGAAAAATATCGAGCGGATACCGCAATTGATATATAGCGATAAGGTCAATATTTCGGTTTTCGAGCGGACGCCCAAAAGCATCAGCTCGGGTTTCTTTTTGCGCCCGCCGATAGAGTGCGTATCGCTTGTCCCAGCGGTTTTTATTATCATCAAAATACACGAAGTATTCAGATCCATTAAATGTGGTGGGAAATCGGACGCCGGCCGTGACTTCGTAATCCTCAAATAAATCTTTGACTGTAAACTTCCCCAGTAAACCCAAAGGAGGGAAAGAGAACCCCTGCGGCTGCCCGGCAAAGGTATTGAGCCCACCAAATAACGGTTCATTATCCATTCGAGTGACGAAATTGTCAAACTTAAATCGCAAGCGATAGGCATTGGCTTTTGACGAATTAAATACCGGGTAAGGGCGCTCGCGAGGCTGCCAGGTGGTCAGTACATCCGGGGTGAAGAGCTTTTCTGCATTTTCACGAGTCCGTTGACTGGGGCGCGAGGGCAGATTCGGGGGGTCGGGGAAGGGCGATTGAAATTTGTATTCCTCGACAGGTTCCGGGGGCTCGGGGCTTTCGGGAGCTGCCGCTTGCTGCTGGGCTTTTTTAAGTTGCCGCTCTCGTTCTCGCATTTCCGCACTATGTAGATTCGGAATGATATCCTGCGGAGTAAATTTAGATTCCGGGCATAAAAATAACCTATGTGTTTTTCGGTAGGGGACAGAGAAGGCGATCTGCCCCCCGGCAGCATCCAGCTTTTTAATATGGGTTCCAAAATTGGTCAGATTTTCCGGATTCAGAGTATACACCGTGTCGACCCAGGGTCGTTCAATTTCGATTAAGCTGGGGTCAATCCGCAATAACCGCCGCTGTTTTGCAAGTCGGATGACTCGCCCGGTGCTCAGTTCATAGACCGTTCCCACGGTATCTATATTGGAAAAAAAACGCCCGCGAAATATGCGCTGCATACCACTGTGTGTGGCTCGGTAGAATAAATACCCATCATCGCTCTGCACCGGACTCCTCTCATCGATATTAGGGGTGCGAGTCAGTCGGTCTATGCGCTCAGCATCTGGCGTGAGATCTAAAAAAAACAGATCGAATCGATTCAGAGGAACACTCGTGTCTCGTCGCTGGGGGATAAGAAGCGAGTTCGGCCGGTTGGAACTAAAAAGTACCCCTTCCCGTTGGCCCAGTTTCGCATACCGGACATCCCGATTATCGAAATAATCCTCCGTCAGGCGTTCTAAATTTCGGTTGCGTAAAGTGAAGCGATATAAATCGACATACCCCATTTCCGAGGCAGATAATACTAACTCCCCACTACTTATAAAGTCAAAGGAGTAGATTTTTTCAATGGTGCTACTTATTCGAACGCGGCCCTCTTTTCCAGTGCGAAGATTCCAATACTGAAAATAGCGTTTATCCCGGCGCTCGTAAATCATGCCCAGAACCTGACCTGAAGGATTCCAGGCCAAAAGGGGATTGTCGGGGTCTGTGGGCTGAAAAGGATTGCGAAAGCCCCGCTTCAATTTCAATTCTCGCTCTCCTTTTTCGTCCCGAACGAAAACGCGGTATTTGCCAATATCCATGGTTACATAAGCGAGCGTATTCCCCGATGGATGCAAAGCTACAGCAGTATATGGCCGATCCTTGTTTTGGTCCTGTTCGATCTCACAATCGTCAGGCAAAGGCGTCCAGTAAGGTTCTTCTTCCGTAAAGCGGTTTACATACTTACTAAACGCTTTTTCAGCCAATAAATCTGGCCCGGTACCCAGACTGTATAAAAAACTCGTTTCTAAATCCCGATTGATGCGGTTGAGGTAGAGCAAATTGGCAAACACATCCCTACCGTATGTATCCTGAACGTACTTCCAAAAAATATGTCCAGCCATTTTAGGGTGATCCCGGGCCAGATCGAAAAAATTATCGTAATCATCAGTCAGTAGGTTTTGACGCAATGAATTGTCCAATTTAGGATACCACTCTTCCCCCATAAAGGAAACAATCCCCTGAGTATACCAAATAGGCAGGTCAGAGCTGACAGCATTTTGGACAAATTCCTGGATAGAACTTCCCACCTGCATTTGTTCTAAATAAATGCGTGTAATGCCTTCCCGGATTTGGCGTTTGAGCTCCCGGTGGTCACCCGTGTAATACACCAGCATCTTTGAGTCTACAACCTTAGTCTCCCCTGTCCTCGAACGGAATATCTCCTCATTGCCCAGGTTGCTTTGATTGAAGTCAACGAGGTCGGCATATACAATTAAATCGATTTTTTCATTAAAGCGATACTCCAGCCGACGCCGGATATCCTCGTTATTGACCTCAGCGAGTTGAGAAACTACGCTGGCAATTTCCCTCGCTTTTCCGTAATAGTAAATAATAAAATTGCGGCTCTCGTACTCATTCCAGTTCTTAAAATCGTCATTGTATTGCACGCGATTTTTACCAAATTCCTGCACCGTGCCCTGTCCGGCCATATGCAGTGCGCACAGCCAAAGGCCCATCATCAAAAGAGCCGGTTTTAGGTGGTACAAAAGTGGCCTGTTATTCGCCATGATTATTTTTTCTATTCGCCGCATATGCAATGTATGAAATCTTTGGCATTTTGATGGACTATCACTGCCTCAATAGAACACCGCGTTCTGCTTTCAGTTGATAAAGTAGGAGGTGCCAGATAAAAAGGCAAAGCAATAAGCAAAAAAAATTATACATGCCATATGGCCACCTTGCAATTTGTATCTTTGTTTGCACACAAAAGATCGACCTCAGTATGCTTCATATCACATCATTTACCTTTAATCCCTTTCAGGAAAACACCTACGTTTTACATAACGACCAAAATGAAGCCTGGATTATTGATCCCGGTAATCAAACCCCAGTGGAGGATCAAAAGTTGATGAATTTTATCGAGGACAAAAACCTGAAACCCAGCCGTATCATCAACACACATGCACATCTCGACCATATTTTTGGCAATCAGGCTTTGGTCGAGGCCTACCGCATACCCGTTTATTTGCATAAGGGCGAGTACGACACCTACAAGGCCGCGCCTCAGGTGGCTCAAATGTATGGTTTGCCCCCCTTTGAAATTCCACCGGTGACTGAGTTCATCGATGTGGAGCAAACCATGCAACTGGGCGAAGAAATCTTTCAATTGCTTTTCACCCCCGGTCACTCTCCGGCTGAGGTAAGCTTATATCACGCTGAATCTCACAGTTTGATCGCCGGCGATGTGCTGTTTCGCGACAGCATCGGTCGTACCGATCTGCCGGGAGGAGATCACCCCACCCTCTTGCGTTCCATACGCGAGAAGTTCTGGCCGTTGCCCGATGAGACAAAAGTGTATTCCGGTCATGGCCCCCAAACAACTATAGGTTACGAAAAAGAAAACAACCCCTTTTTAAAATAAAATCCAAGCTCTATGAATATGCGAACCCTTATTCCCGGCACTTTAGAGACCCGCGATCTACATCAATATTTATTGGGTTGTGTAGCCCCGCGCCCCATTGCCTTTGTCAGCACTGTCGATGAAAACGGAAACAAAAACCTGGCGCCTTACAGCTTTTTCAATGCCTTTAGTTCCAATCCCCCCATCGTGGTCTTTAGTTCTAATCGAAAGGTGGCCGATAATACCACAAAAGATACCTTGCACAATATCAAAACTACAGGTGAGGCTGTCATCAATATGGTAAATTACGATATCGTCCGCCAAATGGCCGTCACCAGTATTTCCTTCGATTCCGGGATCAGTGAATTCGAGAAGAGTGGACTGACGCCCATCCCCGGGGAAACCGTAAAGGCGTTTCGCGTTAAAGAATCTCCCGCGCAGCTCGAAGTTAAGGTACAGGATATCATCACCCTGGGTGAGCACGGTGGCGCCGGTCATCTCATCATATGCCGCGTAGAGCAATTGCACATTCGGGAAAGTGTGATTGAAAATGACCGGATTAATCCGCATAAAATTGACCTCATGGGCCGTATGGGCCGCGCCTATTACTGCAGAGCCAGCGGAGATGCCATTCACACCATCATTCAACCCGTGATGAAAATCAGTATTGGATACAATGCCTTGCCGGACTCTATAAAGTACAGCAGCGTTTTGAGTGGAAATGATCTCGGTTTGTTGGCCGGTCTCGAAATAGCCCCGGGAGACGATCAAATCGCAGAGGTGAAGAACAGTCCCAAGGTTCAGGCCTCCCTTTCCACAGAAGACCCCGTCACTGCGCTACACCACCTGGCCAAGCTGTACCTGCGCGATGATGCAGATCGCAAACAGGCCGCTGCAATCCTTTGGTTGGCAGATAAATTGTAGAACTTCATATGCTTTTATTGTGAAATAACCTCAGAAAGCATTATATTAAGGCCAAACTACAAATTATGAGCATTTTAGGAATGATTGTTCTGGGAGGCATAGCCGGATGGTTGGCTAGCGTATTGTTTAAAGGAAAAGGCTCAGGCTTATTAGTGAATATTGTCATTGGAATTATTGGCAGTATCGTTGGGGGTTGGGTGATGAGTATCCTGGGCTTAGTTGCGCAAGGGACTATAGGTTCCTTCGTTACCGCAGTTATCGGTGCTATTATTTTATTAGCCATCGTCAGGGCCGTCCGGTCATAATCTTTTTGGGGTATCCCCCGAGGCGCCCATCGAATGCGCTCTAGGCCTCGCTGCGGCGCTCGAGGGCCGGGTCATCCGCTTGTAGTCCGCTAGCCGGTATTAGCCGGCCTAAGGCTGCGGTGGCTTCTTATGTCGCCTCCTCGCCAAAGGCCGGGCTACAGACCGTCTTCGCGTACTATCGCTGCTACCCCTTACCCATAATATCCCCTAGCTTTAGTGCAGATTGTTTGAGCCTTTGAAAAGCTCAGTGTAGTCAAGTATTATTTTTTGGCCGGGCACAAACAGCTAAAACAGCTGTCATATCATTTTGACATTATTTTTTCTCTGGGTCCCTATCATTTTTCAGCATAACTTTGAACGAAACAGCTATTGCCCGGCGCGCAGGCCCCGTGAGCGGGCGTAAGGGAGCGCAGCTGTATACGAGATCGCCTCGGCGATCTCGTGTACGGAACCCCTGCAGCACGCGACCCGGCCCTGGGTAAATGCATTATAGGGTCTCAAATGCAAAGCATGGGTAGGATAGATGATTTTCCTACAGGCTAAGGATTTTAGGGCCGGGGCACGGCCTAATAATTAAGATAGCGCGGCATATCCTACTGACCAAAGGCCTGGCGATCCAGCGACAGCGACCACTCGATTTTGATTTTTTTCGGGTCGGTCGCATTTCGGTTGCGAATGGCGATTTGGGGCTTGTTGATCTTGATGAGGAAGGAGTAGGGCGAACCCTCCTCGAGTACCGGAAGGTGGTTAAAAATGGTGCTTTTGAGGTGATCCACCATTTCTTGTGAAATGATAGCGTTTTCACCGGGCGTGAGGGAAATACTCAAATGAAAGGGGGGATGGGGCTGAGCTTTTTGCAATAGCTGTAGATGTACCAGTGTCTCTTTATAGTATTTGGGCAGCAAGGAGTCTTTGCGCACAGCACTTACGGCTTTTAGGTGAAAATTTCGGACGGTATCCAGGTTTTTTGCCTGTAAAAAGTAACACACAAAATCATTGAGCGGATCTTCCTGGTCCAGGGTCAATTCAATCGATCGGCCGATCTGCCAAATTTTTTGATCGGGGAGTTGCTTCTCTTCATTGGCGTTCCACTGCACCATGGGTGACAGCTCGTCCATCTCTGGACTTTTGATCCAGTACAACACTGCCAGTGAGGCGATCATAAGGAAACTGTAGATGAGCAGCGCCCGAAGTGGAGCGCTCGGTCGTTCCAAAGGTTCGTCCTTGTCTCGCTCGGAGGTGTCTTTAGTTAATTCAGCGTCTCCCTCTTCTTCCTTAATGAGTTGAAGGAGCTTGGAGGGGGTCTGGATTTTGATATACTCAGCTTCCTCCTTGAGTATAGAGAGAAGTTTTCGACCCTTCTGCGATTCGGACGCCAGAGTTTTTAGAACCTGGGCAGCCGTGATGGCACTGAGAAAGGCTAATACTTTGTCGAGATGCTGTGGATTGAGATCGCCGGTCGAGCTGAGTTGGCGAATCACGAGCGGGTGCTCCTCCGCCACGATAAATTGGTACACGGTCTTTACCTTTTCGGGAATGGCTCCGTCGCCTCTCCGAAAGAGCTCCAGCAGAATATCCGGCTGGTCAGCCCACTCTATTTCCATATTCTCCTCCTCAAAAAATGCAATAGCCTCTCGGGACTCCTCGCGGGAATTGATGCGTTTACTGAGAAGCCCGACCAAGGTAGGCACCAGATAAACACTGGCCTTTTCCACGCCGCTGGGATGGGAGTCCAGCCAGCTTTTGGCTTCGTTTTTAAGTAGGGTTTCCGTCTTGCTCTGAACCGTCCGGATGATGCTGTCCATAAGTTTAAAGATAAAAAAGTTTTACAGAATCTATCCGGTCGATGGAACTATGCCCAAGGTGGTGTCGTATTTTCATCATCGAATGGAGTTGTGTTAAAATGGATATTCGACCCCTGCATGATCAGTCTGTATTTTATTTACATTATTATTAACATGCCATTTCCTGGAATGAGGGAATGGATTTAGGTGCTTTCGAAGCCCGAGATGATAAAAAATACCATCGAGCTTGGAACACTTTCGGCTGAAGGATACACTCATGATTGAATTTTATTATTATTAATATTTATTTTATGATGTTTTTATGGACACTTTTAGTCAGCCTTTGTATTGAATATACCTTTTTGACAAATCCGCCGGAGGCTCAAGCCTGTATGGACCAGGACATGCATGTACAATTGCGCACATCTACAGCGACACGGCCGCAGCTCGCCGGAGTATTTACCACTAAAAATCGGGTGGAATGGTGCCGGGAGTCGGGCGAACTTCACCTGTATTCCCATGGGGTGCAGAAGTACAGTTTCCAGCTACGGTTTCGTACACATCCGACGAAAGGCCGTTGGCAGGCATGGGGCCAATGCACCAGTGGACGAAAAGTAAAGGTGGAAATGCATTTAGATGCCCAAGAGATGCATTGGCTTCGAATCGAGTATCCGGAGTATCGCTTTCTGCATATCTTTGCCATAGATGCGGACCAAATGGATGAGGCTTTGGGTAGAACGACCATCCCCGAGATCATGGTCAGTTCTGATTTTAACCTATTGATCCGGCAGCAGATGCGAGGCCGACTTGGCCCGGGCAAGAGGGAATAGAAGCAGGAATTCGATAGTGGGACACAAGTTTGGCGTTATAGATAAGGGAAAAAAGAAAAAGATTTATGATTCAATTGCCGGGTGTAGAACAGGAAGGGGAATTGCGCGATACCAAATTGATGGCGGATTGGGCTGCAGCTCGCTGGGAGGCGATTCAGGCTGACCGCCTTTCGAGCAAGGTGGATGATAGAGAGCTGATTGACCGGACGTACAAATTGTTGCAAAAGTTGACCCTGCTTGCTACAGAGGAAGAAGGTATAGAATTTCCGACGCTGTTTAGTCGGCTGGCCTATATGAAGTCGAGACATGAACTTTCGGGACAGCTTATTTTTGCATTACAGTCTTTCCGAAAGCAAGTGGAACAAAAAGGGGCGGAATATACCCCACCTGAATTACTGAGTCTGGGTCTCTGGAGCACGGCGATATTGATTCAGGAGCTTTGGGGACGACTGCCGGATTATACAGATGTTCGGATTTCAGAAGCGCCGGCACTTCTGAAGGAAAAGCGCCAGTTTGAAGAATACATTCCGCTCATGCGCGGAATGATCACTGGGCCTGGCACGGAAAAGGAGACCTTATTATTTATGGGAGATGAGGGCACAGCAAAAGAATATGTAGTGTGTTGGAATGTCGCTGAGCGGAATGAGATTTTCTCTCATAACATCAAAAAATTACTGTTGGCCGATGTTTTTCCCTACGCTTGCCATCTCTGGCATGTGGAAATGGACAGTGAAGGGAAGTTGTATCCACAGGCCTTTATTTTCGAGCCGGACTACTTGGTCAATGTTACGGCCATTGCCTCTTGCTTTGCGGCAGAAGGGGTTCAGATGCTTCCTTATTTTTTACAGAAATTTTTACCTCGGGAACCCAGCGCGCCACTGCTAAAAGGCCATATTGCCAATCACTTTTTCGATGGTTTGCTTCGGGATTCCGATGCAGATTTTCTGCCTTTGATTCAAGAGACCTTTCAACTGTACCCTTTGGAATATGCATTGCTGGATGAAGCTGAAATGCGGAAGGTGTATGCCGATGTCAAACAATTCTTTGCGGTGATCCAGTCCGTCATAAAGAATCAATTTCCGGATTTGCACATGCATCCCGATCGTGCGGTAATTGAGCCTTCGTTTTATCATCCCGATTTAGGTCTGCAAGGTCGATTGGACATGTTACAGTTGTCGGATCCCGGGAAGCCTGATCATATTATCGAGCTCAAAAGTGGATCGGTTTTTCGAGCCAATCGATACGGATTGCAATCTTCTCACTATGTGCAGACCCTTCTGTACGACCTCATGATTTCGCATGCCTTACCCAAAGACCCTAAAGCCCTGTCTTATATATTATACTGCAAAGAGGCCGAGCGCCCCCTGAGGTCAGCTCCGGTCGCTCGTGAGCAACAGGTAGAAGCCTTGCAACTCCGAAACCGAATAATTTTATGGGAGCAAATGCTGTCGCGCCTGACCGGAGTCCCTGAAGATATTCAAGTATTCAGCTACTTACATCCCCGCCAACATACCGTTGCCGGTTTTGTGGGCCGTGATCTCCACCGTTTTTCCTCCGTTTTTCAGGCTCTCAATGATGCGGAACAGGCCTATTTTGCGGCTTTTACAGGATTTATGGCACGCGAGCACTTACTCGCTAAAATAGGTCGGGATCAAAGTGACCGAAATTATGGTCTGGCTGCAATTTGGCGAGAGTCACTTTCTCAGAAGCAGGATCGTTTTGGGGTCTTGAACGCATTGGAACTAAAAGCGCACCGCCGGGAGAAAGAACATGAATTGGTCTTTATCCGATCAGAGCAGACAGACGCTTTGGCCAATTTTCGGGTCGGGGATATCGGGGTGCTCTACCCTGAGAAGAAAAGTCATTTACCGACGAGGGGGCAGGTTTATAAATGTTCGATTATAGACATGAATGCCGAAGAAGTCATTATCCGGCTCCGCAACTGGCAGTTGGATGATCGGCAGTTCATTCCCGGTAGCCGGTGGAATGTAGAGCACGATATGCTGGACAGCAGTTTTTACAAGTCCTTCCAAAATTTATTTTTATGGGCATCGGCACCAACCGCTCAGCGCAATCTGTATATGGGATTGCGTCCCCCGCAACAGTCGGACTCAGTAGACAATCACACCATAGATCGGCCATCGATCATGACGGACCAACAGTTTGAAATCCTTCGAAAAATGGTGTGTGCGGAAGATTATTTTTTATTGTGGGGCCCACCGGGGACCGGGAAGACTTCGGTGATGTTGAAATACTTTGTGGAGCACATCTTAAAAAATACAGAGGAACGCTTGCTGCTTCTAGCCTACACTAATCGTGCAGTGGATGAGATCTGTCACACCCTGGAGGAAATTCGTGTGGAGGGCGAGATCCCCTATGTTCGGATTGGATCTACCTATGGCGTGGCGCCCGAGTACAGACCCCGTTTACTTCAAAAGCAAATGGTCCACCTGGATAGTCGGTCCGAATTGAAGGCCTTTTTGCCCCGGCAGCGCATTTATACAGCTACAGTGTCGTCCTTTATGGGCAAGCGCCATTTGTTGGATTTGGTTGATTTTGATCGCGTAGTTATAGATGAAGCCAGCCAGCTTTTGGAGCCTATGATGGGTGGAATTATTCACGATTTTAAACGGGTGGTTATGATTGGAGACCATCGACAATTACCAGCCGTAGTGCAGCAAGCGCCGGGGATGACTCGGGTGCGTCCTGAGCGTCTTAGAAAAATGGGCTTTCGGGATTTAGGTGACTCCTTATTTGAACGTCTTTTTCGGAAAGTTCAGGAAAAGGGCTGGTCTCATGCCTATGATCAAATCTCTTTTCAGGGCCGCATGCATCCTGACATTATGAAGTTTCCGGCGCAACACTTTTACGATGGAAAATTGAGAGTTTTGCCTGTATTGAAAAAAACGGATTCTACTTTTTCGGCGGATCATCTCTCTCCCACTCTTTCCTTTTTATCTCGAGAACGGATGGTCTTTTGGGGCTCCTCAGTTCGGGAAGAAGAACTGCTATCTAAGACCAATCGGGATGAGGCTCGAAAAGTTGTGAATCTCATTGCCCAGTATCAACAAATATGGGCAGACCAGAGCCTCGACTGGAGTTCGTCGACTCTGGGAGTGATTACGCCTTTTCGAGCACAGATCGCGCAGATTAAGAAAGAGCTTTGGGATTCGAAGATTGAAAATCCAGAGCTGATCAATGTCGATACCGTGGAGCGATATCAGGGCAGTGCTCGCGACATCATCGTAATGAGTTTGTGTATCAATCGGCCTGATCAGTGGGCGTCAATTTGCTCGGTAAATACCGAAGGTGTAGACCGGAAGTTAAATGTCGCGATCACCCGCGCCCGAAAGCACTTTGTATTGATCGGCCATGAGAGGCATATTGAGAATCAAGCCTTGTACGCTCAGTTGGTAGACCAGATGGCCCGGTATGAGACGAAGAAAAGATAGGATAGAGGATCAGGACGCCATTTTTCGGCTTTATAAACAGGCATTTTTGGCTTCGCAAACCCACAGATCCCTTTTTACTTTATCAGTGATAAGCGACCGTTGAATGAATAAGGGTAGAAAAAGGCATAAAATTGCAACAAATCACCCCCGTATTTTTTTCCATGTCTATTAGCATCTGATTATACCATAAAACATTCCAGCAAATGCGTAGAGCGGCGATCATTAATATTGGAGACGAAATTTTACTGGGTCAAATCGTCAACACCAATGCATCCTGGATGGCAGAGAGTTTATCTGAAATTGGTGTACAGGTAGTTTCTCACCAGGTCGTTGCCGATGATGCGGAGGCTATCCGGAGTGCTTTGGATTTAGCCCAGAAGCAGGCGAGTTTGATTTTATTGACGGGGGGATTAGGTCCCACAAAGGACGATATCACTAAAAAAGTACTTGTTGATTATTGTGGGGGCGAAATGGAATTGGATACAAGCTTGTACGAACGATTGCAAATGTATTTTCGGAAGTTGGGTCGGGAAGCTACTGAGGCCCACCGATTACAATGTTACATGCCCACAGAAGCAGAGCAGCTCAATAATAAAATGGGGACAGCTCCGGGTATGTTTTTTCAGCAGGGAAAAAATTGGATTATTTCGCTGCCCGGTGTTCCCTATGAAATGAAATATTTGATGACGGAAGAGGTGCTTCCTCGATTGCAAAAAGAAAGGGTGGGCCAGCATTTAAAGCGGGTTACACTTTTGACTGTCGGTCGGGGTGAAAGTCAGATCGCGGAGTATATAGAAGACTTAGAGGATGCTTTGCCTGACCACATAAAGCTAGCCTACTTGCCCCATTTAGCTCGAGTCAGGTTGCGATTGACTGCGACTGGAGAGTCTCCCGATACGTTGACGAAAGAACTTGACTATTGGAGAGAGGCCCTGTCAGAAAGGCTAGGTGACTTAGTTTATGGATACGATCAGACCGAGCTGTCGGAAGTGATTCAGGCTGAAATGCTGAAGCGCAAACTGACGTTGGCCACTGCTGAAAGTTGCACCGGAGGTAACGTGGCACGTGAGATCACAAGCAATCCGGGTTCTTCGGGCTATTTTGTAGGCGGCCTGATTCCCTACAGTAATGAAATGAAGCAACAAATTTTGGAGGTTCCTAAAGATGTTCTCCAGCAATATGGCGCGGTGAGTGAGCAGACCGTTCGAGCTATGGTTAAAGGGACATTAAAACGATTGGGTGCAGACATTGCGATAGCCACATCGGGCATAGCCGGTCCCGGGGGCGGGACAGCCGAAAAGCCGGTCGGCACCGTTTGGATCGCCTGTGGTAATGCAGATCACACCATCGTAAAGCGCCTGCAATTGAATAAGAATCGAAAATTAAACATCGAGTATAGCACAATTTGGACACTGAATTTGATTCGCCGCTTTTTAATGGCACTTTAATTCCTTATTTTTGTCCCACCTAAAGATAGGAATTGACAACACACGAATAGATATATAATTATGGCATCATATGATTTGGTCATGCCCAAAATGGGAGAAAGTATTATCGAGGCTACCATCCTCAACTGGGTCAAGGAAGTAGGAGACAGCGTCGAGGTCGATGAAACCATACTCGAAATAGCTACAGATAAAGTAGATTCCGAAGTGCCTTCTCCAGTAGAGGGTACAATTAAAGAAATTTTATTTCAGGTCGATGATGTCGTTCCAGTTGGAGAGACCATAGCGGTCATCGAAACGGATGCCTCAGAGGCTTCTGATGGAGCATCTGAAAGCGAATCAGGAGAAAAGGAACCAGAGCCGGCTCCTGATACAGAAAAGGAAAAGCCGAGCCCGGATCCATCCGTGAGTTCCCCGGCCACTGCAGGTGGAAGTTCTCCTGATTCAAAACCCGCAGAGGAAGCGAGTTTACGTCCGGGACAAAGTGATCGCTTTTATTCACCATTGGTTCGAAAAATTGCATCAACCGAAGGCATCTCGAAAGAAGAACTGGATACTGTACCCGGAACGGGTCGCGAAGGGCGAGTCACAAAGCACGATATTCTTCAGTATTTGGAAAACCGGGGATCAGCTCCTCAACCGCAGCAAGCGTCTCAGTCGAAAGAGGCAAGTTCGGCTTCCGCTGGAGCAGCATCAGAACCGAAATCACCGCCGGTAGCCATTGGGCAGGACGATGAAGTAGTCGAAATGGACCGCATGCGGAAGATGATTGCAGAACACATGGTTCGATCGAAACGAACAAGTCCCCACGTGACTTCGAATGTGGAGGTAGATGTAACAAATTTGTTTAATTGGAGAAATAAAAATAAAAAGCGGTTCCAGGAAAAATACGGAACCAAGATTACTTTCACACCGATCTTTTTTGAGGCGGTGTGCAAAGCTTTGCGCGACTTTCCAGGCGTAAATGTTTCAGTCGACGGTACCCAGATCATTTATCGCAAACATATTAATATAGGAATGGCAACAGCTTTGCCATCTGGCAACCTAATTGTACCTGTCATCAAAGATGCCGACCACTTAAGTCTGGTAGGACTGGCAAAAAATGTCAATGATCTGGCTGGTCGGGCGCGAAATAATGAATTAAAGCCCGATGAATTGCAAGGCGGAACTTTTACGGTTACGAATGTGGGGACATTTGGAAATGTAATGGGTACGCCTATTATTTTCCAACCGCAGGTTGCCATATTGGCTACAGGAGCCATTCGGAAGAAACCGGCTGTCCTTGAGACAGAACACGGCGATGTCATTGCGATTCGACAAATGATGTACCTATCATTATCATACGACCACCGCGTGGTAGATGGTGCTTTAGGCGGCACTTTCTTGCGTGAAATTGGCCGAAATCTCGAGGCGTTTGATCCAAATCGGGAGATATAATTTTGTAAAGGGATGCGAAAGCTGTTTTATATATGGGCACTGATGATACCGGTGTCCATGATTTTGTGTGCACAATCGCCGATGGACCTCCGAAAGGCGGGAAGTGTCGCATGCGAAAACGGTGAATTTACCCGAGCCATTCAATATTATCAGGATTATATAGAGTTGACTGGAAATCGGTCCGAAGTAGCTTTAGCTTTAGCGGAGGCTTATTATCATCGCGGGTTTTATGCGGAGGCTTCCGAAGAACTGTTTTTTTTACGCGAACAATCCCAGTCCATCCCTCCGGATGTTCTTTGGTGGGAGGCACGCGTTTTACATGCGCAATATCGGTTCTCAGCAGCAGCCGAGCAATATAAAACCTATTGGAAGTTTGTTTCCTCCGATGATCAACGGCGTGCGGAGCGCGCATTAATCGACTGCGAGCAAGGTCAATTGCTTCGAACACAGGGTAAACGTGCTTTTGTGCAAAACATGGGCTCTCATATCAATTCTAGCAGAGATGAATTGGCTCCCATTTATCACTCTCTTGAAGGCCAAGAAGGAGTAATCTACTCTTCAAAGGATCAAGGTGATAGTAATCTTTATACCGGTGGATTCTCTCCTTATTTTGTGGGGAATCTGTCTGAAAAGCCAAAATCTCTATCTGATCATTCGATAGGAGAGGGCTTAGTATATGCAGTGGATACATCGAATGAAGAGCTGATATTTTTTTCCGGTAATCGCTGGCCTTATGGAGATATCATGAGATCTGAGAAGTCTTCCGGTACTGAGCGCAAAGAAAAAGTAAAGCACTTTACAGGCCCATCTCACGGGAAGTATGGTGACACAGATGTGTTTTGGACATCCGGAAATTGCATTTTGTTTGCGGCGCAAATGAAGAATGGGGAAGGGGGTTACGATATCTACAAGAGTTGTGAATCCATCGATGGATGGAGTACGCCCGAGTTACTTCCCGGTCAAATCCATTCAAGCTGGCACGAACGAAGTCCGAGTATACACCCCAATGGAGAGATCTTATTTTTCTCCTCAGATCGTTCTGGGGGTGTCGGGGGGTTTGATATTTATTACAGCGAATGGGATGGAAGGGCATGGGGGCCGCCTCAAAATCTTGGAATTGGTGTCAATTCTCTACGAGACGAGCTTTTTTTTCGTTGGGGTGGGGATGAATATACGGCCTATTTTGCATCTGACCGGCCAGGTACGTTGGGTGGTTTTGACTTGTTTCAAGCTTACTTTAAAGAACCGTTCGCCAAAAACGTGGAGGATGATCTGGTTTTGAGTCCGGATGAAAATAGTCTTCAATTCGGCGCATCTTCCGACCCCGATATTAAGCAGCCTTTGTTTTTTAAAGACCTGGATGCGATGATATCTTCTGACCAACAAGATTATTTGCGAAAGGTGGCTGCATTTTTGACTGAGTTTCCCGATACCGAGGTCCATTTTTTGTGCAGGTCCCGGTACGAGGGCCCCAAGAAGTACGATTTGTTTTTCTCTTTGAAAAAGGCACGACAAGTAGCAAAAGAATTGAACGCATTGGGTGTGGCTTCAAAACGTATTCACTTGACAGCTGCCGGTAAAGGAAGTAGTAGTGTCGTTTCGAAAGAAGTTAAAGAATATACCTATCGGTTAGATTTAGTGTTCTCTGACATGGACCAATACACCGAAGAGCAGAACACGCTTTCATCTTCAGCTTTTAATAACCGCTTGCATCAATCAGACTTTTTTTACCTTGCAGCCGATAGTTTACTTGCTGGCTTAACCTATAGTGTCCAAGTTGCAGCATTTCAGCGTATCTTTGAAGGGGAAGTACTGGAGTCTTATCAATGGCCCATGGTGAAAACCCGCCTGGATAAAGAGGTGAACCACTATACCGTTGGCATTTTTACGACCTATCGTGAGGCAAAAAATTTGCGGAAGCGGTTATTGGCATCGGGCTATAAAGGCGCCTTCATCGTGGCCAAAATTGATGGCATCCGAAAAACGCGAGGACAACTGCATCCATTGAAGCATAAATTTAGAGATTTGACATCCTATATTTATGTGGACTAACTGAAATCATATACATGAAAAATATTCCATTTATTCGAGAAAGTATCCGCAACTTAAAAACGGTGGGTACTATTACTAAAAGCTCTCGAGCTTTGTGCAAGGGGATGGCTAAGGAGGTCGATTACAGTTCAGCAAAAGCTATAGTCGAATTAGGAGCTGGAGATGGAGTCATTACCAAACATATCCTTAAGGCGATGGCCTCGGATGCTCGATTATTGGTATTTGAAGTTAATAAATCTTTTTGCGATCAACTTCGGTCAATTGAGGATGAACGTCTCATCGTTGTTCAGGACGGAGCCGAGCGATTGAAACATTATTTAGAGAAACATGATTTCGGGAAAGTGGATGCCGTGGTTTCGGCCATTCCTTTTGTAATTTTCTCAGATGATGAAGCCCGGCATATTATCACGGCCTGTCGCGACCATATGAAAAAGGGAGCGCCGTATATTCAGGTGCATTACTCCTTAGTGGCCCGAAAGATGTATCGGGAGATTTTCGGAAATGTTAAGACTAAATTTATACCTTTTAATATTCCCCCAGCCTTCGTACTCACCAGTCAGGTTAATGGAGAAGGAACGCCCGAAACTGTGATAACCGATGAGACTAAAGCATAATTACTTTGTCAAGGCCTAAGTATCGCATGCTGTTGTCAATATCCTTTGAAAGGCCTAAATAATAACCCCCACCGCCTGCACCACAAAGTTTGAGGAGGTGAGGCCCATCGTCTACTAACATTTCGGCCCAGATTTCTTTTACACCGTCAATGATCATGGGTTCAAAATGAGAGAACTCGAGTTGACTGATGGCTTTAAACTCGTCCCACAGTTTCTTTTTGCCCCGAAGAGTGTATGAGATCGCCTTTTGATTTCGCTCAATCAAAGGCTGAAGCACCTTTTCACGAAAGTGAGGACTCGTTGTTTGAGTCTTGAAATGTGCAATCATAGATTGAGAGGAACGCGATTTACCACTATCGTATAGGAAGAATCGCAAGCCATCGTCTTTGATGGGGTCAAAAATATTGCCGTCTACAAACTCCCATTCGTATTTACTGTGAATGGCCTTGCCGTAGATAGAGATGGTAGGGTCCAATCCTGAACTTTCACCGTGAAAAAAGCTTTCTATTAATGCACAATGTCGTTTGACTTTATTGGGAGCCATCGTTCGATAGTCTCCCGGACCATACTTATAGTATAAAGCAGCGGTAAAAGCACCTGAACTTCCCAGCCCATATCCGACAGGGATATCAGAACTCAGTCGCCAACCATTGTCCCAGTCGTTTCTCATCTGCTCAATGTCAAAATCCAGGATCTTATTATCAATCAGCTTTTCAATATGTCCAATGAGGCCATCGACATCAACTTCCGGAATGTGGTCCGGATTCGGGTTCTCGCTCCACTCGCCTGAGAACTCTTTTAGGGGAGATGCAAGGGCTTCACTACCCTCCAAAACGGCATATTCTCCGAATAGAAGGACCTTCGCTGGGAATTTTTTCATGAGTTTTGATTCAAACAGGCAAACTAAACGTTTACTTTGTAGTTTTCAACTTGATTACATTTGCAATGTAAAGCTAATTCAAGGAAAATAAAAATGATTTACATCGTTAAAACGCTCGTCAATAATCCTTATACTCTTTTAAATGCCCGCCTCCTTGACATTCGGGCCCGAATCTATATCTGTTAGTTCTATGACATCCATTCAACGCCAAATTCTCGACACATATAAGCAGGATTCGCGCTTGCAATCCATCGCACGGCATCTGGCTCAGAAGCCCCAATCTCGTCTCATGCTAGATGGATGGAGCGGTTCTCAGTTGGCTTTTATTATTCAAACGGCCTTTGAATTGATGGATAAACTGTTTGTGATCGTAGCCGAGGATAAAGAGTCCGCAGCCTATTTACAGAATGATTTGCGGGTCCTGAGTGAGCGAAACATCTTTTTTTTCCCAGATGCTTTCAGACAGCCTCAAAATTTTAGTCGACTTAACAAAACCCAGGTTCTCCAGCGTACAGAAGTCATGAATCGTTTGTCTGCACATTGGGAGAAACCTCAAATTGTAGTCACCTACCCGGAGAGTTTATTTGAAAAGGTAGTTTCTCCTGAGTCTCTTTCCAAGCAGCGGCTTAAGGTGAAAAAGGGAGAAGGCCTCGACATTGATACTATAATTGAACTTCTGGCAGAATTTGGATTTGAACGCACAGACTTTGTTTATGATCCGGGGCAATTTTCCATTCGAGGTGGGATCGTAGATATATTTAGTCATGGGAATGAATGGCCGTACCGTATTGAGCTGTTTGATGACGAGGTCGAATATATTCGAACCTTTGATCCCGCTACACAGCGATCCATTAAGGAAATGAACTCGTTTTCTATTATCCCCAATGTAAATACGGAGTTTCGCAAGGAGGAAAAGGTCGACCTTTTATCAGTGTTACCTACGGAGACGGTTCTCTGGATCGCTCAGCCCGGTATGCTTAAAGATAAACTACAAGAGTGTGAGGAGCGCCTGGTGACGTATCGGAATAATATTCCCCCTGAAGCTGATGCAGAACTCAAAAACTTACTGATGTCAGATGGGTTCACCGGAGCCGTAGAGTTGGTGAATCAGTTGGAAAAGTTTTCTATTCTATATTTAAAAGAAGCTCAGCATCTTATTTCAGCCGAGGTGCAGATCTCATTTGCCGGACATCCGCAGCCCGATTTCAATAAGAATTTTAAGCTATTGATAGAACAGCTTCAAAACAATGTTTCGGAGGGGTTCAAAAACTTTATTGCGACCGACAACCCTCGCCAGGCCGACCGTATTAAATCTATTTGTAAAGATTTGGAGGCGCCAATTAATTTTGAAGTATTACCCTTTGCTCTAAGCCAGGGATTTACAGATGACCATGCCCAACTGGCTATTTACACCGACCACCAAATTTTTCAACGGTATCACCGCTATCAGATCCGGAAAGGGTTCACCAAGGATAAGGCGCTGAGTCTGAAAATGCTTCGGGATCTCAAACCCGGTGATTACGTGGTTCATATCGATCATGGGGTGGGACGCTTTTCCGGTTTGGAAAAAATTGATATCAATGGGCAAATCCAAGAATCAGTCCGCCTGATTTATCAAAATCAGGATGTGCTTTATGTCGGTATTCAGTCCCTCTACAAAATTTCTAAATATACCGGAAAAGAAGGGGTGGAGCCCAAGTTGAACAAACTGGGTTCCGATGCATGGGCACGGGTGAAGCGCAAGACGAAAAAGAAAGTAAAGGATATTGCCGGCAAACTCATAAAGCTCTATGCCAAACGCATGGCAGAACCCGGATTTGCTTTCCAAAAGGATGGATATTTACAGAATGAATTGGAGGCGTCCTTTATTTATGAAGATACACCGGACCAGTTTAAGGCTACCCAGGATGTGAAGGAAGATATGGAAAAGCCGCACCCTATGGATCGACTTGTTTGCGGAGATGTGGGTTTTGGAAAAACAGAGGTAGCTATTCGGGCGGCCTTTAAGGCGGTCGTAGGTGGGAAACAGGTAGCCCTCTTAGTACCTACAACTATTCTCGCCTTACAGCACTATAAAACTTTTCAGGATAGACTTGAAGAGTTTGGAGTTACTGTTGATTATGTGAATCGATTTCGAACCACCAAAGAGCGAAATCAAGTCTTCCAATTCGCAAAAGAGGGCAAAATTGATATTTTGATTGGTACACATGCTATTCTCAACAAGCGATCCGGATTTAAAGATTTGGGTTTGCTCATTATAGACGAGGAACAAAAGTTTGGCGTGAGTGCAAAAGAAAAACTGCGGAATCTAAAGGTAAATGTCGATACCCTGACACTGACTGCCACGCCCATACCTCGTACTCTTTCGTTTTCTCTAATGGCCGCCCGCGACATGTCGATCTTGCGAACAGCACCTCCAAACCGCCAGTCCATTCACACTGAAATTCGAATTTTCAACGAGGAACTCATTCGAGATTCTATCTATTATGAAGTGAACCGAGGGGGGCAGGTGTTTTTTGTGAATAATCGCGTGAAGTCTTTGCCCGAAATCACGGCTATGGTTAAAAGAAGCTGTCCGGATGTGGAAATTGCTATGGCTCACGGCAAGATGGAATCTAGCGCCCTGGAGCAGACCCTGGCAGACTTCATTGACTTTAAGTTCGATGTATTGGTGTGCACTAACATTATAGAGACGGGTTTGGATATTCCGAATGCGAATACGATCATTATAAATAATGCTCATCAATTTGGCCTGAGTGATTTGCATCAGTTGCGAGGAAGGGTTGGGCGATCTAATAAAAAAGCATTTTGCTATTTATTTTGTCCTCCACTTTCTACTTTGACGCAAGAAGCCCGAAAACGATTGAAAACCATCGAAGAGTTTTCTGATTTAGGAGATGGAGTGAATATTGCCATGCGAGATCTGGATATTCGCGGCGCGGGCAATCTGCTTGGAGCCGAGCAAAGTGGCTTTATTAATGATATTGGTTATACAACTTATCAGAAAATTCTCAAAGAGGCCATTCAGGAATTAAAAGAGGGTGAATTTAAAGAGCTCTTTAAAAAGGAAAATGAAGAGCGAACTGATTTTATTGATGATGTGACCATAGAGGTCGATTCCGAAATGCTCATCCCGGATAAGTATGTAAGCAATATTCAAGAGCGCCTGAATTTATACACCCAACTGGACAAAATTGATACTGAAAAAGGAATTGAAGCTTTCAGACAGGAATTGGCGGATCGCTTTGGTCCGATTCCCCATGCGGTGGAAACTTTATTTGAAGGCTTGAGAATGCGTTGGCTTTGCAAGAAGTTAGGTTTTGAACGACTGAGCCTGAAAAAGAGAAAACTGCGGTGTTACTTTGTCATGAATCCACAATCTTCTTTCTATGAGACGGATCATTTTCAAAAAATGTTATCTTACATTTCAGGGGATGGTCGCTCTTTGCATCTCAGCTTGAAGCAAAGTCGGAAGAACTTAATCGTTATCAAGGATGGTATTATGAATTTGGAGACGGCACGTCGATTACTGGAGCGAATGGCATCTGATGTGCTGGAGACCGAAAAAGTATCCCCACAAACGGAATAATATGGATTTTACAAATGATTTAATTGATTGGAGCGGGCTCCCACAAGTGCAGGAAGTGCGTTTTGCCCGCTTAGCTAAAAATTTTCGGTTGTTATCTATGATTCGAGCAGGGATCAGTTGCTTTTTCTGGGCGGTTGTTATTCTCCTCGCTATTATCTTCATTCAATTGTGGGATTTATTTTACATCCTTTCAGCTATAGGTTTTTGGGTCGTGTTGGCCAGTTTTTTACTACTGCGCGCATGGAAACTATATGCTTTCAAAGGATACGCCTTGAGAGAACACGACATGCTGTACAAGTCCGGATGGATTTGGAAGCGACTTGTTGCAGTCCCCTATAACCGCATTCAGCATGTGGAAGTGCGAAGGGGGCCGCTTGAGGAAATGCTGGACTTGCGAAAATTACAGATTTTTACAGCAGGAGGATCAGCCTCAGATTTGAGTATATCAGGCCTGGATCCTGAACAAGCAGAGCAACTGAGACTCTTTATCTCAGAAAAAACCGGGCTGGATGAGGAAGAGTAGTGCGCCCGAAATATTCCAATCTCCTAGACGACAGGCGCAAAATGCCCTTATTTTTATTGTTTTGCGTACCCTCGGTCGTCTGTTGAGCCAACTGTGGCCCTTTTTATTGATCGCGCTCTTCAGCAACCCCGACTATGGTTCTCTCTTTTATATAGTTATTACTCTCATTTTTTCATCCGTCGTTTTGATTACTTCGGTGATATCGTACTTTCGATTTTACTATTATATCCAGGATGATAAATTGTATATAGAGCAAGGTGTATTTAGACGTTCGCAAAGCAGTGTGGCGGTAGCCCGTATCCAAAATGTCCAATTGGAAGATAATCTTATTCATCGGTTTTTTAAAACTGTCTCTGCATCGGTCACTACGGCAGGATCTAGCGAAAGTGAGTTTGTTATTAGCTCCATGGATAGTGAGGAGGCACAGCAACTGCGAGAGTATGTGATGGAACGAAAGCAATCCCTGCAACACCAAAGCAGCAGTGATGATATGGATCCAGTGGCTGCCAGTCAGGATTTTCAACCTCTTTTTCAACTCAGTTTCTCTCAGTTACTCAAAGTAGGGATTAGTCAAAATCACTTTCGCGCTATAGGTATTATTATGGGTGCGGTTGCATATTTGCTATCTCAGGCTCAGGAAGTGTTTCGAAAGGATATTTTTGATTGGGCCTATACCATTGTAGGTTGGACGCATGAGGCTGACTATCTTATCATCTTTCTTTTGGTTCTCATTGTGTTCATTATTGCCATGATTATAAGCATGGTGACGGTCTTTTTTACCTATTATAAATTGAGACTAGAGATCAATAGAGATCAAGTTCGATTGCGACAAGGTCTGATCCGTCGAAAAGAACAAACAGCTCAATTACGAAAAATTCAAATATTCGATTGGAGCACGAACCCCATACGGCGAACGATGAACTTTGTAACGGTTATTTTACAACAAGCGAGTAGCACGGAAGGTGGCGGACAGAATACCCTTTATATTCCTGGCTGCGCGACAGATCATCAGGAATCACTGCTTCACTCCGTTTTTAAAAATATTGACTTGAGTCCCTCCGGATTGCGTTTGCATCCGTCAATGGTTTGGAGATATACTTTATTTCGAGGGTTGATTCCAGCCCTTTTGGCTGTAGGAGCCTCCTTAAACCTGTTTGGTTATTACGCTTTGTTCTTTTTGTTGTGGGTGCCTGTATCTTATGTGTTTAATCGCAAGCTCTATCAAAGTTGGAGTGTGCAGTGGGATAAGAATCACGTGGCACTCAAGCGTGGCGTTTGGAATTATTCGGTATCCGTTATGCCCTGGTATAAAATTCAATCGATCGAGTTCAAGCAATCTCGGTTTCAACATCGTCGGGATTTGGGAAATCTTTGGTTGTACACAGCAGGTGGGAATCTTATGATTCCTTATTTGGATTTAGATGACGCTTATAAACTCCAAAACCTCATTCTTTACAAAGCCGAATCCACGAAAAAGTCGTGGATGTAAGGTGGAGGTTTCCTTAGTCGGATAAATAGCACATGAGTTTTAGGATGCGAAGTTTAATGTCGTTCAGGACCTACTCCCATATCGTATATCCAACCCCTACTGTACCAGTATACATGGCGGAGTTAGAAAGTCCCGCTGAAGCACGGGTTATCAGATGAATAGAGCGGCTCATTTTAGCGTTAAAACCTATTTGTAACCCCAGTCCGATGTTGGTGTCGGGCTCAGACTCAAGGGCGGCTAACGGAAGTCCATCTTTTGCGGTTTTATTGACTTGCATATAGCTTAGGAAAGGACCTATATAAAACCCTCTAAATGCTTTAGCGGGGTAGAAATCAGTCGACAAGCTCAGATATGTGATGCCTCGCTTCATGGTTCCTCCAGATAAAGGAAAATCTCGCTGCCCGTAGCTTAGATTTCCATTTAGGCTAAAATATTTCCCCATGCGTGCTGATGCACCAATGCCACCTCCCAGTACAAAAAAGCCCGGCTCTGACATCCCTACGCCGGCAATTTCTGCACGCAACTGCCCTGTGGGTAGCTCTGTTTGGGCATTCATGACCGATTGCAATAATAAGGTGCATGTAATGGTAATAAGCCCAGCTAACTTTTTCATCTTTATTGTATTAGAGTTTACAAATACCAATTTGAATGATCGAGAACGGCAATAAATGTAACTAAATATTTTATTTTTGTTCGGAAACTTCTCTTTTTGGGAATACTGTTTTATCATTTAATACTCACCTATGACTGCTTCGATGACATATAAAGGATTCATTTTACTGGTATTGACTCTGTTGTTCGTCGCCTGTAATGAGGACGCCATGCCCGACACTTCCGATGACAGTAGCAACTCTTTAGTTGCTATTACTTCTTTAGCGGATTTTCAGACGGAGTCTGAAGAGGGCATTTCTCTCTTTTTCTTCCACGCCACCTGGTGTAGCATTTGTGCGAATCAAAGACCTGCCATTGAAGCCCTACCTGATGAAGAGGAATTAGAAAGCATGTTTTTTGGCGATGTAGATTACGAAGCGGTACAGGAGGTTGTTAGCGCCACGGGCGTGCAGGGTTTCCCAACCATTC
>CAZVFU010000028.1:0-25914 GCA_964626595.1 uncultured Saprospiraceae bacterium | reverse complement strand
CATTAAAATCTTTCTCTCTCCTCTTTTCCTTACCTTCCTACAGTTCAAAGAACTTCTCTGCCGTTGCAGATCATTGAAGACATTGTGGCTTCGCTCCACCTAACCGCTTCTTAAGCTATGTCTTTTTTATTTATTCAACCCATTTCGTTTAACGGGAATGCAAATATATAACAGATTATTGAAACCCGCAACCCCTTTCCTAAATAACTTCATATAAATATTTTTGCCAATTGTATGAAACCGCCTTTTGAAACAGACCATTTGGACTTCATCCCTTCTACGCCAAACTTAATTTTGAATTGACCGGATAAAAACACCTTAAAAGAAATAAAATATTTTTTTATTTTTTTTGGCCCCCTCATATATAAATACCATCCACAGCATCATGCCTGCCTGATACAATGCATCATCCATAGGTATGCTTCCAAGTCGCCAGGGTAAGTTTTGATCGTCATTATATACAACTATAGGTTCTGAAGTGCTCCAGCCCGTTAAAAATCCATTAATTACAAAAAATGGGATGTACGACAATAACAGCATTATATAGATATCCTGCTTCTCACTTTCCGTATACTTCCACTCCAAAAAAATCCCCGCCAATAATAAAACAAGCCCGGCGGTCGAAGTGTAGTATCCGCCAAACTGAACTAAAGCCAAAACAACTCCAGCTATCAATACTATTCGCATGAGCCCACTCGCCAACACGCCCAGATAGCGGCGCAACTCGTATGACTTCACACATTCATAAATAAATATACAGGCGAAAGGAACCACTAAGAAAAAACTGATCTCTTCTATGGGTAAGCCCCAAATACGCCAAGCTCGAATATAATCAGAGTTAAACTCCCATATTCCCCAACGGGTGAACATCACATCCCACAAAATATAGAGTGACGAAATCCATAAAAAAACGGATAGTAAGTACTTCCAGGAACTTACATAGTTTACTCTCCGATCAAAGGACAGTACAAATGGGAAAAAAAGGGAGAGCAACATTAAATACAAATAGGCATTTGCCGTTTCCAGGAAGGGCAAAGGATACTGAACTTGATCCAATTTCCAGGTCAGTTCTCCTGTGACCGGCCCCAATTGACTCCACAACATCGTTACTGAAAATAATGTCAATAAGCCCCAGCCTAAGATGTATTTCTTGTCAGAACTCATATCATATTCAGTCGATTCTTGACACTGGAAGTCACCAATAAATATATCTTTTTACTATCATTTACCCGCAACCGCTTCTTGCGAATAATCTCGGCATTGGAGGAAGAGATTTTTTGAAGTAAATTCTGATAATACACATATGCCACATATACGCCCAGTCGGGCTCCTTTTGGAAGGCGCTTTATTCCCTCATAAGCGGCGTCGAAGTCTTTCTGAATGTCACATTCTATAGCTGACTTATCTGCGTCACAAAAATCATGATAACTCACTCCGGGGAAATAGACGCGCTTTCTCTCCTTAAAATCAGACTTCATATCCCGTAAGAAATTAACTTTTTGGAAAGCAGACCCCAAACTGCAGGCGGGTGATTTTAAAGACTGGTACATTTCCTCATCCCCCTCGCAAAAGACCCGAAGACACATTAAGCCGACGACTTCTGCCGATCCATAAATATACTCCTCATAAAGATCCTGATGATAGCGAT
Source organism: uncultured Saprospiraceae bacterium (assembly GCA_964626595.1). Classification (GTDB taxonomy): domain Bacteria; phylum Bacteroidota; class Bacteroidia; order Chitinophagales; family Saprospiraceae; genus JAWLFI01. Next base: position 24,266 of record CAZVFU010000028.1, on the reverse strand, counting down.
TGTGATCTAAATCCATTTCCATGCTACGCAGAAAGGCATCGATTAACTCCCGCTCGATTTTATAGTTATGTACAACCTCCTGAAAAGCTTGCAATACCGGATTGAGGCTAATCTTACGATCAATAGCCTTATGCGTGTCTTTCCAAAACTCATCCAGTAACTCGGCTTTGTCTTTATCGTGAAAGGTATCCACAATCTCATCTGCAAAACGCACGAACCCGTAAATACTGTAAATCGGGGGTCTCATTCTCGGGCTAAACATGCGAATGCCCAACGAAAACGAGGTACTATAACGGGTTGTTATGTGTTTACTGCACTCGCGGCTTACGGACTCGTAAAGTGACATCATAATTTAATTCGTTATTTAATCAAATTTGCTTGGTCAATTCCATCGCTGCCAGGCGACCCGAAATTATAGACGGGGGAAGACCCGGACCGGGGGTCGTTAGCTGTCCAGCAAATAAGAGATTCTTTATACTTTTGTGATGCATAGAGGGTTTCAATATCGCAGTCTGGTCCAGCGTGTTGGCTAATCCATAGGCATTTCCCTTAAAAGAGTGATAGGCAGATTTAAAATCTCGCATAGCAAAAGCCCGTTTCACTTCTATGTGGTCACGAACTGCAAATCCGGTATACTTTTCCAACTTCTCCATCATAAAATCAAATAATTCCTCTCGCTTCTCATCGTCATCTGGTAGATCTGGAGGTAAAGGTATCAACAAAAAAAGGTTTTCTTTGCCTTCCGGAGCTACACTAGAATCGGTCTTAGAGGGACAGCAAGCGTAAAATAAAGGATGCTTTGGCCATTCTTTGCTCTTGTAAATGATTCTTGCATGCTCATCAAAATCCTCATCAAAGAATAAATTGTGGTGCCGAAGATTGGGAATCTCGCCATCAACGCCTAAGTAATACAATAAACTTGATGGAGCTAATTTCCGCTTATCCCAATACCCGGGAGAGTACTGCCGATGAGACTTGGGAAGCAGATTCTGATCGACGTGATGGTAGTCGGCAGCAGCAATAATACCCTCAGAATCAATGCGCTCTCCTGATTTTAAACGAAGCCCGGTGGCCTTCTCATTATGAACAATGATCTTTTCCACCTCTGCATCAAAATGAAATTGAACACCCACAGCCTCTGCGACCCTCGCCATCGCCCGGGAAATCTCATACATACCGCCTTTGGGATACCAGGTTCCCAACTTAAGATCTGCATAATTCATCAAACTGTATAAGGCCGGCGTATCCGCTGGAGCAGCTCCTAAAAAAAGAACCGGAAATTCCATGATTTGCTGTAAACGCTCATCTTTAAAATATTTCCGCACGTGTTTTTTCACCGAAGTAAACATATCCAAGCGAAACATCGCCTTCATAACTTTCCACTCTGCAAATTCCATAACAGATCTGCCGGGCTTCCAAACAAACTCATCCATTCCCACCTCGTACTTGTAAGCAGCCTCTTTCATATACTTTTCCAGCTGAACAGAAGCTCCAGTCTCCATAGACTCAAAAAGTGCTTTCAATCCCTTCCAATCTGCTGGTATTTCCACAGCATTATCAGGACCAAAAAAGACTTTATATGCAGGGTCCAGCCGAACGAGTTCATATTCTTCGGCAACGGAAGACCCCATAGATTGAAAGAAGTCCTCAAATACCTGTGGCATCCAATACCAGCTCGGCCCCATGTCGAAGGTATACCCATCGACTTTCATCAATGAGGCCCGGCCGCCAGGCATTTGATTTTTATCAAAGAGATTTACACTGTACCCGTCACGGGCCAAAGATGCAGCAGCCGTAAGCCCGGCTACACCACCTCCGATTATACTGATTTCCTTTTTACTCACATTTATATTTTACACTTAACAAACACGATTATGAAGCAGAAGTTGAAGCAAGAGAAAAAAAACTATCCCGTTAGTACGCAAAAAAGGCGAATGAAACCGGGGTTCCATTCGCCTAATCCAATAATCTCAAAAAACCGAAGTGACCTACTCCTCTTCTTGCTGACCTTCTTTTCCTTCGAGTTGATCCTTCAATTGTGAAAAGGCATCGAGCTCGCCCATCGTAGAGCGTTCAATGCTCGAGGACTGCTTCTTGATCGTCTTTCTCGTCTGATCACGGTCTTTTTGCTTCTCTTCTCTTACTTTATCATCAGCCTCACGCTTAATATCCTGAAGATATCGCAAGTGTGAAACCAATATACGCTTATCATCGCGATTAAACTCGAGAACTTTCATCGTCAAGACCTCATCAACCTCAGCCATTTGTCCATTCTCCTTCTTGATGTGTTTTATCGGAGCAAAAGCTTCTAATCCATAGGGCAACTGAACGATGGCACCGCGATCATCTTTTCGCAGAATCGTCGCATCGTGATAAGAGCCCACTGGGAATACATTTTCAAAGGTATCCCATGGATTTTCTTCCAATTGCTTGTGACCTAAGGACATTTTACGGTCCTCGTTGTCGATCTCCAACACCACAACTTCTATCGTTTCACCCACACGGGTAAATTCAGAAGGATGGTTATATCGCTTCGTCCATGAAAGGTCGGAAATGTGAATCATTCCACCAATTCCTTCTTCCAACTCAACGAACACACCGTAAGGTGTTAAATTTTTCACTTCACCTTCATGACGGCTATTCACGGGATATTTGATACCAATTTCTTCCCACGGATCTTTCTGCAACTGCTTAATAGACAGTGACATTTTTCGATCCTCCGAATCTATGGTAACAATCTTCGCCTCAAATTCCTGCCCAAGATCGAAGAAGTCACGCGCATTTACGGGCTGATTGCTCCAGGACACCTCGGATACGTGAATCAAACCCTCTACGCCCGGCATAATCTCCAAAAAGGCACCGTAATCCTCGATATTGACGATCTTTCCTTTGACCGTAGAGCCTTCCTTGATGTCTTCTGGCAACACATCCCACGGGTGTGGCTGCAACTGCTTCAGACCCAAAGAAATACGTTTTTTATTCTCATCAAAGTCGAGAACCACCACATTGATTTGATCATTGAGGGAAAGAACCTCGCTCGGGTGACTGATTCGTCCCCATGAAATATCTGTAATGTATAGTAAACCATCGACACCACCCAGATCGAGGAACGCTCCAAAGTCGGTAAGGTTTTTCACCGTACCTTCCAGAACCTGTCCTTTTTCCAGACCCGCTATGATCTCTTCGCGTTGTTCGGCCAGATCACTTTCTATCAAGGCCTTATGCGATACCACAGCATTCTTAATGCTTTCGTTAATCTTCACTACCTTAAATTCCATCGTCTTACCCACATAGGCATCATAATCGACGATAGGCTTAATATCTATTTGCGATCCCGGCAGGAATGTTTCCAAACCTCCGCAATCGGCAATAAGTCCACCTTTTGTCTTACTAACTACTGTACCTTTTATAATGGTATCATTCTTGTAAGAATCTACAATGGCATCCCAGGCACCCAACAACTTGGCTTTCCGTCGAGACAATATCAGTTGTCCCTTTTCATCTTCCAGTTGTTCTACATACACGCTGACGGTATCACCCGGAGCTAAATCCGGATTATCCCGAAATTCGGCCAACGGCACAACACCATTTGACTTGTAGTTCAAATCCAGGACCACGTCACCTTCAGAGATGCGCGTCACTTTCCCCTTTACAATTTCATTATCTTCTATGAACGTAAGCGTGTCGGAGTATACTTTCTCCATTCGCTTAAACTCATCTTTCTCGTAATTGGAGCCGGCGCGATTGCCCGTATCCCAATCAAATTCATCGTGAGGAACTTCAGGCTCAGGCTCTTTGGCAGGCTCTTCTGCTTCCTTTTTATCCTCATCGGAGGCTTCCTCAGCAGTTTCATCTGCTTTCTCGTCCTCTTTAGCAGCCTTCGGGCTTTCGTCTTCTGCTGCTTCTTTTTTGTCATCCGCAGCTTTCTCGTCGCTCGCCTCGGTCTTTTCTGGCTGATTTTCAGCCTTTTCAGGCGCTTCGCTTTCCGATTTTGCTGAAGTTTCTGTTTCAGGAGTATCCACCTTTTCACTCTCGGGCGTGCCGTTAGCAGGTGTATTTTCAGGAGTCTCCTGTGACTCCTCTGGGTTTTGATTCTTGTCTTCTGACATCTAAAGAATCGATTTTAAGGGTTAAACAATAAATTTCGAGCGGCAAAAGTACACTTTATTCTATAAAATTCCTAATCCTATAGAATCTAAGATGTTTTAGGGGAAGGTGGGCGCCCCCAGCCGACAAAACGGGCAGAGCCCTCCATGTCGGCTGGGCGTTATGTTCCAGGGCTCGTTATTCACTCGGTCCCGACCGCGCTGCCCTTCGCCCCTTGCCTTGCGCGCGGCCGCGACTTCGGCACCGACAGGGCGGCACCTCACCCTTACACAGCACTGGCGCAAAAAATACTCTAATATTGTGCCTTCATCCACAATTGCTCGGCTGAATATCCTTCACTTTCTACTGAAATGTGGTATAGGCCTGACATCCAATCTGAAGTTTCAACTTTGGCCTGTCCGTAGGAAAGTCCCGAAGTCATCAATTGACCCGACATATTGTGAACCTCGTAATAGAACTCCTGCATTCCAAAGGCAAGTTGGAAATAATTTTTCCCCGGTATAGGGTAAACCTCTATCTTTTGATCTGCAACTTGAAGCGCATTTGACGTGGTATTGGCAAAGTTAAATTCGAAAACAGTACCTGCCTCAGGAATAGATTGTAGCGCGTAAAGTCCATAATCAGGTAGTTCATCAAAAACTAAATGAAATTCGGGTGATTCCGGATCGCCATCGGCGAACAGGAATGTCCTCCCCTCTGAATAAATCTGAAAAGCGGTAGCTGAGAAAATGAAAAGATCCCCGATTTGTTCTTCTGCGGATGGACCTACTATGGTTTCTCCAAAATGAACGCGAACCTGATCTTCTCTAAAATCAATTTCATATTTGTAATTAAAGCGAAGATCTAAAAACCAAAAGCTGTCCCGTTCTACATTGTATAATTCCATCGCTACATTTCTAAACTCTAAGCTCATTATAGAGTCTGTTTCTAAGATGATAACTTGCCCGACACTCAAAGTGTCGCTATCCGTCTTACCCGCTAAACCTCGAAGAGGGTTTGATCGATTTTCTATGCTTATGGGAACCGTGCTTAAAAAATACCTGTCGTTTTCTGTCAAAATATTGGCCCCTGTCAAACTTAATCTTGTGGTTATGAATCGATTATTTAAAAAAGGGAAAGGCCGGGCCAGTGAATTCCTTTGTTCGATAAGGCGCCAATTTACATGGTTGGGAGTCAATTGAATTCCATGCACTATGGACGAATACGGTTCTTCGTATTTTTCACCTGAGATGGTCACAGTTTGAGCGGGCGAGATTTGATACAATATAAATAGAAATAATAACGCATAGATCGCTTTCATAAAATAAGAGATTTTAATAAATGATACGCAAAAAGCACCTCAAACGCTTATTCTAAAGTACAAAGCATCCATTATGGCCGAAGCAATATCTGGGAATAATCTATTCCCGGATTTGGCTTCTTTGCAAAAGAATTAAGTGCAGACGAAAGGAGAGTAAACAGATGTTTTGCTCGATTTCCTGAAAAAAGAATCTCCCCAAAAAGATCTCTTTCATTCAAATAAATCAGCTATTCGGTGGCCTTACAATGATCAGATAAGGCTATTCGTATTTAATCCATAGTTCACTTAACACTTGCTTGCCTTTCCCCACGGAAACAAAGTACACACCGGCCGGCCAATTAGCGGTTAGGATCCGGGCTGTTCTTTGAGCCCTCCCCTCCTGAACTAAATCTCCGGCAGCGTTTCGAACCTCATAACTAAAATCAGGGGCAGGATAAGAAATTGTGAGCTGGTCATAGCCGGGATTAGGCCAAACAGATAGAGTCTCAGACACGGAGACTTCCTCGGTAGAGGTCATCACATCCATACTGAATTCGTAAACGGTACCTTCCTCAGGAAAGTCTTCGATGAAGAACGGCGGAAGTTCCTCAAAGAATCCTTCTCCAGCGAAAAATTCTGGCATGGCTGGATCACCATCTGCAAAAATGAAGGGGAGCTGCAATTCTCCTTCGGAAAATTCGAAACCCGTAAAAATGCCGGATATGATGGAAAGTTCTTGCATTTGCGTTTCGGCTTCTGGTCCTAACACAATTTCACCAAAATGATAGCGGACCTTGTCATTTTCATAATCCAATTGAACCTGAAAAGTGAATTGGATGTCGAGAAACAATAAAGAATCTGTGTTGAAATTATACAGCGTGTAGGCCACCTTACTATACTCTACAGTAAAACTTGTAACTGTTTCCTGCACTCGTATTTGACCTGTTTCTGCTATTGTGTCTTCAGGAGAATGAGCCGAAACTTCCCATATATCGTAATCTTCACTACCTACATAAAGAGGGAAAATTAAGATTTCAGCTAACTCCTCAGCAAATAAAAAAAGACCAATTTCATCCAGATCCACTTCTTGAAAGCTCAATGCCCCTGAAAAAAAAGAAACCGGGGGAGAGGGTTCGTAAAACTCGGAAAAGCCCTCCCAATAAGTGCTGGTATCTGTCAACACCACTCCCTGATCTAAAGGCTGATAGTCCTGTTCATATTTTTCACCAGATAAAGTAATCTCCTGAGCTGACAGGGAGCAGAGTAAAAAGAAGAGAATTGAAGAAACAATAAAACTTTTCATATTCTTAATTTAAATGATTGCGACAGCTATTTCTCCTATCAAATGTAAGTTGTTTTTTATAAACAAGCCGTTTTTTAAGCCCTGACAGTATATGAATATGTTGCTCTGACCAAAGAGAATCCCATCTTCTGAACCTCTAAACCCCATCTCGGGTGTCATCAAGCTGGTTTCGGTCGCACAGTTTTTTGAGTTTATGTAAACAGCATGCCCCATGTTTTAGTATCAAGATTGCCTAAAAAAGGGAGTTTTGCAAACTGTCCAAAAGAGAAGTGCTTCGGCATCTCATAGGAAAAGCAGCCCCTCTTCTGTCTAGTGTCATTACCACTAAATTCGTCAAAGACCAAGTCTTGATCTTTTTGCTCATAACTTCGTTGCTCTTCAGTCACAGAGTAGAGACAAAGGGCGCCTTGCCTCTTCAAATGTACTCTTTCATCGCGCCTTGATCTAAACAAAAATCTTCTGCGACTTTTCGATACCTATTTAGTGGTAATGACACTAGTTCTATATTCAGGTCATTGAAAACCCGCATTTGTTAAGTTTCTATGAATTTACTATTTTACATGACAAATAAAACACGGCTCATAATGAGCCAGAGGCTCGACCTGAGAAAAGCATAGATTGTTAAAACCACTAAATTGAAAAACTGATGGCGCAAGATAAACCCTGGCTCGAAAATTATACTGCCGATGTACCAGCCAATATTGATGCAGATAAGTACGAAAATCTCAATTCCTTTATAGATCATGCGCTTAAAACCTATAAGGATAGACAAGCCTTTTCGTGCATGGGAAAGGAGCTCAGCTATAAGCAAATCGATGCCATGTCCAGAGACTTTGGGGCCTATTTGAGTTCCCGGGGATTAAAGCCCGGAGACCGCATCGGTCTGATGATGCCTAACCTACTTCAATATCCCATTGCTCTTTTCGGTGCTCTGCGAGCAGGTTTAGTGGTAGTTAATACCAATCCACTCTACACCCCACGGGAAATGAAGCATCAGTTTACAGACTCCGGTGTAAAAGCCGTTGTGATCGCTGAAAATTTCGCGCACAATTTGGAGAAAATTATTGGTGATACTCAGATCGACACTGTCATTGTCACCAGTCTGGGGGAAATGCTCGGTGCCATAAAAGGAACTATAGTCAACTTTGTGGTACGGTACATTAAGAAATTAGTTCCAAAATTTGATCTCAACAATACCATTTCTTTTCAAGAAGCCCTAAAGGGAGGTGAACGATTTACTTTGCCGGATTTTGAAGATGGACCCCATCGAGTTATCCTTCATCAATATACGGGAGGCACGACTGGTGTAGCTAAGGGCGCGATGCTCACCAACCAGAATATTGTATCCAATATGTTGATGATCAAAGCTATTCTGACGACTAAATTGACAGATGAGTCTGAGCGGGTGCTCTGTCCCCTCCCCCTCTACCACATTTTTGCCTTTACCACCAATTGTCTCGCTATGATGAGTGTAGGTGCGTTGAGCGTGCTCGTAACCAATCCAAGAGACCTTAATTCGATCGTTAAGGAATTCAAGCGCTATCCCATTAGTTTGATGACAGGAGTCAATACGCTCTTCAATGCTATGCTGCATCACGAGCCTTTCCGGAACTTGGACTTTTCGAAACTCAAAATTTGCGTAGGCGGAGGTATGGCCGTGCAGCAAGCAGTGGCAGAACGATGGGAAAAAGTCACAGGCTGCAAGATCACAGAGGGTTATGGACTCACAGAGACCTCACCGGTTGCTTCTGTGAACCCTATAGACGGACGGCAGCGGCTGGGCTCCATTGGGATGCCGGCCCCTTCAACGGATATGCGCGTGGTAGATGAAGAAGGAAATAAGCTCGGCCCCAATCAGGCCGGGGAAATCCAGATTAAAGGACCTCAGGTCATGAAAGGCTATTACAATCGGCCAAAAGAAACAGCAGACGTCATTAAGGATGGCTGGTTTAGCACCGGAGATATCGGTGAAATGATGGATGACGGCTTTTTCCGTATCGTAGATCGGAAGAAAGACATGATCAACGTTTCTGGATTTAATGTCTACCCGAACGAAATTGAGGATGTGCTCGCTATGCACCCCAAGGTGTTGGAGGCTGCAGCTATTGGCATCCCGGACCCCAAATCAAATGAGGTGGTCAAAGTCTTCGTCGTCAAAAAGGAAAAGAGTTTGAATAAAAAAGAACTGATTGCCTATTGCCGGGAGAATTTAACGGGGTATAAAATACCGAAGGAAGTGGAATGGGTGGATGATTTGCCCAAAAGTAATGTGGGTAAAATACTACGGCGAAAATTACGAGAAGCTGAGGACGAGAAATCATAGCCGGCTTCAAAAATAAAGTTTCACGAATGTAAGGCGCTTAGAGGTCTTCTTGCTTTGCATGTAGACTTTATCCAAAAGGATGATTTGGTATTCGTGTGATTTGAGTTTCTCTGAGTCTTTATAGTGGATATACTGCGAAATTCACTACCCTCATAGATTTCCGAAGAAGACGTACAGCTTGGTATGTCTACCGAATGGAAGCATCACCCATTCTCTGGGCTACGTATTTGATTCCGGAGAGAAACCAAACAAAACTGAAGATTCGATCGACCCCTTTGATTCTGTAAGCGTATCGTATCGAGTAGATGGAAAGGCATTCTACCCGTTCTGGTTATTATTGCTTCAGAGCAGGAATAGCACGATAAATGCTGTCGACGCTTTGTGTTAGGGATAGTAGGTGCGCCACCAGCTCAGGCTGGTGAGCGGCCCGCTAGTGTCATTACCATTGAATTCTAAATGACCCATACTTGATCTTTTTGCCCAGACCTTTCTTCTATTCAGTCACAGATGCACGACAATCTTGATCTGAATAAAAATCTACAGCGGCTTTCTATACCTATTTTAGTGGTAATGACACGAGGGCCAAGCTCGGCGCAGCACCGCATAGCCCGCCCCCCGGACGGCCGAAGGTCCTCAGAGTGATGACATTCACCGCAATTGGGCGGCCGGGGGGAACACCCAAAAAATAAAAAAAGGGAACCCAAAAAATGGATTCCCTTTCGGCAACGCCTAACTGCTACAACTAAAATCAATCGATCAGTATCATTTTCTTACTATCGTTGAAAGGGCCGGCGGAAACGCTGTAAAAATAGATTCCGGACGGGCCAAAATTCGATGTTTGGATTTCGAATTGATTCCAGCCGCGCGAAAATAGGGCGCGCTCACGGTAAACTTCTTTCCCTGTCCCATTGGTAATCACAAGGGTTGCGGGCATTGTTACGGGCACTTGAACATCTATGATAGTGATATCCGTCGCCGGGTTAGGTCGGTTCTGCTTCAACTCAAATGAGGGCATTGCCAGGTTCTCTGCATTGACCCGATGTGTCAGGCCGTACTCACCACTGGAGGTGTAGACTTCCGAAGAAAATTCGCGAGCTGAAGCCAGGCTCAATACCTGCGCGATACTGTTCGCTCGCTGAGATGTGAGGTCAATGTAGAATACAGGCTTCTCGGGATTTATTTTTGCCCCATAGGCCTGTGACCAACTGATGCGCAAGAAGTCCTCTCCCAATACCCAGTTTCCAGACTGTATATCGATTTGCTCGGAGCGTATGCTTTGCACATCTACCCATTGCGGGTTGAATTCCCACTGAATTTGAAACCCGAGTAGATCTTCTGCATCCTCGACATAAACGGGGATAGATACTGGCTGACCCATTTTGAGGTCTTCCTGCTGGCTGTACCAGTTTTTATTCGCATCAAATCGAGTCTGAGCCTCTGAATCGTTAAAGTTGGCAGACATATTAAGATCACCAATTTTGATAGGCTCGAATTCGATATGCATTTCACCTGTCAGATCTCTAATTTCATAGCTCTCCGGAAAGTTGAGTGCCAGAGGGTCCCCTGACCCGAAATCAAATTCAGCATCGGCAAATCTCCAACTGGTATTCTCGGGAAAACTATCGTCGATACCTAAAATCACTCTTCGCAACTGAATGATATCCCTTCCGGTAATACGCTGATTATGGTCTATGTCAGCTGCAATATACTTATATGGGCTATCAAATTCAGTGAGCCCTAGGATATGCTGCTGCATGAGCAAGATATCAAAAGTGTTTACGCCATTCAAGTCATCTCCATCTCTTCCGGGCTCAATGGTGTAGCTCTGACCCGCCAGTAATCCGGGGAATTCAAAATAACCCTCTTCATCAGACATCGTCATGAATTCAATACCACCTGATATTTCGATTTCGGTGTTGGGTAGCCCGCGCGAGGTCGAGCTATTCGTAATACTACCAGATACGGGGAAGCTGGGACCGGGATCATTCCCGCAAACCAGTTGATTGTCCTGAACTAATACATAGGTTCTGCAAAAGTCCTGGCGCCCATTTTCATCGGTTACATAAATCGAGATATCTCTAACTCCTACATCATCGCAATCCAAAACCAACGTTTGGTCACTGGTGTCTTCAGAGAATGAAACCGTTACGTCATATCCACATGCATGAAATGAGTTACCACCAATTAGTTCCGCGGTAATTTCACTCATGGCAAAGGTGTCGGGGCCGATAAACATCGGTGTCAGCTCGACAGTAATACCTGGATTACAGATCGGAGTGGGATCCTTACATGCTTCTACTTCAAATATCTGAGCACAACTGGTACGATTATTACATCCGTCTTCTACTGTCCATGTAATACGGTGTGTTCCCAGAGGATAGTTGCCGGAAGCATCCGAAGAATTTCCGAACTCATCAATGTCGCCATCGCTATCCAAATCAATAATATAGGACCATTCCAGGTCGGCTTCAGGTGTGCAATCGTCAACGGCCTCCTGAGAAAGAGATAGGAAGCCCGTACCACACTCGCCATCTGTTGTACAAACGATTTGATCGTCGCATGCTGAAGTAAATTCGGGGCCATCATTATTTACCACTTTGATCAACTGATGGTGTTCAAAAACCAGTGGATCTCCATTGGGCAACGGACTGCACCAGTCCATTACTTGCCATTTTCTTAAAATTTTATAGCATGTCGGATCATTAGGGTCTAGCGTAAAGAATCGCGTATCCTGTGGATCACTGATGACCACATTATTGCATGGGCCGGATGTGAATCGTGGAAAAGCATGGGGTGTATCCAGATTTTCAGGATCTGTTTCCACGCCATTGCATGCATTTATAAGCATGGTATCTTTGGGCCAAACAATATCATCTTCGCTAAACTGAGCGATATTTTCTACATAAATACGCTGAATAGCTTGCGCTTCGATTTCACCGTTAACGACGGCTAAAAATGTGCGCTCAATCATTAAAGCATTGCAATTCAGCTCTTCAATTACACTAGTGTCCTGGACAGTGACATCGCAATTATCATATGCTACTCCATCCTGACCATAAATAGTGGGTCCTACGGGGTCGACACCTGGATCTGTCAACACAATATCTTCGACACCAGGCTCGAGAGATCGGTTATTGATCGCATTTACATTGTCTGTTACCACGACTTTTCCAAAAATAGATAAATCGTTTGGATCTACTGGAAATTCGCAACTGACGGTGATATCATCAGGAGCCACGATTTGCGCTGGCGTTTTATCCTGCACGTCCAAGGTTGTCATGCACTCATTCATATTTCCGGCCTCATCGGTCGCGCGTAAAATAACCATGACTTCATCCGCCACGTCACAACACGTAACTTCAATAAAAGGGCCGAATGAAGTGTCGTATCCACAAGCGGAGTCCATGCGAGCGACTTCGAGTGTGATGGGTCCGCAATCATCAAAAGAGCCATCGTCAAAAGATTGAGCATAAACTCTTGTGGGGCCTGTATTATTGAGCCCTACATTAGCTGAACGACAGACCACCGTGGGTACATTTTCATCAATAACCGTAATCATCAAAGTGTCCGTTGTGCTATTGATACACCCATCATAAACTCTATAGACCACTTCTGTAGAACCGAGAGGTAAATTCACGGAAGCCCCTCCAGGTTGTAAATCAGGGATGGAATTGAAGCCGTAAGTCACATCTACTCTATCAATGTCTGTGCAATTATCGTTGGCATTATTGGGATAGGGCAGCGTTACACTTACTTCACAGCTGTTTGTGGAATTTGTAGAAAGCGTATCGATTTGAGGTAAAGAGAAGGTAGGACCTTCTTTGTCTAAAATCTGAATCAATTGTGAATACCTGGCTATGGTATCCGGTTGATTACAATCCCATGCAATGACAAACCAGTTCCGAATAAATGATACCTTACAAGGTGGATTTGTAACTACAGGGATATCCTGAAAGTTAGCATCGATGGGAATTTGAGGTGGATAATCATTAATATCAATTCCACCAATATCAGGCGTACCTGAGAATTCAGGAGTAGGGTAAAGGCCATTTGGCATTGTGGGGAAAACATCATTACAACTTAGGAAGTTGCTCGTCATTTCTGATAAGGAGTCCGGAAACTCCACATCCGAAGCCTGAGGACCTAAAAAGAATGCGGTTCTGGTGCATGGTGCACTTCGATTGCCAGAAGCATCTTCTGCGACAGCGGTTTGAGTAGCTGCATAGAAGAATGGTGTCGAGCAGGAAACCGTATCCGTAAATGTAGTCCCAAGATTTATAATGGTCGGATTTGGATCACAATTATCATCAGCCGTCAAATCAGGAACTACATCACCAAATGACAGGGTGACGTCACTGCAATTAATTACTGCAGGAATCATATCGTCATTTACGGTAACATTAGAAGTACATGAGTTTCCTCCTCCTACAGGCTGAACAGTTGCCTCGATGGTTTGGCCCAAATCATTACCATCTACAATCGGATCGGGCCGACCGGCAATAGTGACTTCATAAAACTGGTTGGGGCATTGATAGTCAGGAGTTAATAGAGCATCCGGGGTAATTTCAGCTGAGCAATCCTGTCCCAGGGTAATATTTACATCAGAGAGGCAGGCCTGTGAATTTAAAGGATCAGGCGCTTGAATAACGTTTACAATCACCGAAGACGAAGAGGAGTTTCCACAACTATCGGTTACAGTGACCGTGTAAGTCGTTGTATCCGAGGGGAACACCTCCGGATTTGAAGTTAATGGGCCAATCATATTTGTAGTGGGCGTCCATGAAAAGCTGTAATCAGACGAGACCGGTTCGGAGTCTTTTATTACCATGGGGCAATTCATTTGCTGATTGATGGTATCAAAGCTGCAAAATTCGCCCGATTCAGTGTCAATAATACCTAAAACGGAATCGTCATTCCCATCCAGAAACAGTCCATATAATATACCGGAACCACGATCGAAGTCAGCACCCTGGCAAGGTCGGGAGTTGAATCCAAACTCACCGATAGAGTCGAGGGTTCTGGAATTTAAATCAAAAGAATATAAAGCATCGGTAGTAGAAAATCCAACGTATAATGTTCCATTATCATCGCTAGTTAGCCATCGAGCTCCTTCCGGCAGGCTAGAGACTAAACTAGTATCCCCAGTTTCTTCATTCAGGGAATAGAGTAAGCTGGTATTTTGGTTATTCCGATTTGACAAGGCATATAAAGTGTCCGTAGACTCGTCATAGGCTAAGCCCACCCAAAATTGTCCCTGGCGGGTAGAAGGGGAAGACAGTGTGTCTAGCTCTAAAGGGAGGACATCCGGCAAAGTACGCAACAATAATCCGGGACGCATCAGGTAATATACAGAGTCTCCTTTGAAAGTAGCCCCGCCGATCACCGCATCCCATGATGTGAGATCGTCTGAATCCACAAAGCCGGTGTCCGTATTATAACGAACCCACTCTTGAGCTACACGATTATTGTCGCGTTCTATGAAATAAGCATCGGGAAAGGAGGAAAAAGAGCCAGGTTGGATTTCAACAGTTAATGAAGTGGAGTCTCCGTCACATAATTCAATAGTAGGTAACGGATCGATTACAGGCCCGCTGGCGGGAATACAATCGCATTGAGCTTGAAGGCTAATCATAGGGTATAGCAAGCCCCAGACTAGCCACGTGAGTAGCAGTCGAAAATTCATAATCAAGTGTTTTAGTCGTCGTTTAAAATTGCATCTTACTGCAACTGTTTTTGGGTATTGTGGTTGGGCTTAGGACAAATATATTACAATATTATTTAATATGTAAAGCATTATAATATAATTTTATAAAAATATGTATAATCCCTTATATGTCATGGATAAAAAAAAGGGCCCGTCCTCAATGGGCAGGCCCTTCAATGATAAATATCAATCGTAATTAAGGCTCAGCAACCACTAGGACCTTGCTAGCGATAAAGTTTTTCGCTCTCAAAGTATAATGGTATGTACCTCCAGAGGCCAGCCTGTCAGAGTTCAGTTCAAACTCATTATATCCTCGCTTTCCTTCAATTTTAGCTTCATACACCATGCGTCCTGAATTATCATGAACATGGAGTTCCACTTTTTCTGCTTCTGGCAACTCAAACGGAATGATCGTCCTATCGACAAACGGATTCGGTCTATTTTGATGCAAAGCGTAATTCTGCGGTCCTGAAATCCAGTGCAAGCCCAATGACTTAATCAGGACCTCTCCCTCGCGGTAAATTTGGGGAGCCACTTTATCACTTCCAAACTTGAAGGATTCTAATTGACGAACTTGACTGCCGCTGAGACTAAAAATGGGGTCTCCAGCTGACAATATCCGTCCATAGGGGTCACTCCAACTGACGGTTAATTTACCTGAAGCACCTCTGGATATTTCATAATCATTCCATTTGATCTGACCATCCAGTAAATTCAGATTAGAAGCTACTGAAGCTGGAATCTCAAATTGAAATCCAAATACGCGGCCTGTCTCCTGAACATAAAAATCAATTTGATTTTCGCTGCTGTGCTCGGCATTCCAGAATTCCTGGCCTGTTCTACCTCTTGCTCCCGGGCTAATTGATCCATTCACATCACCTACTTTAACCCCGACAAAGTCAGCATTCATTATTGTTGCCTGCAGGGACTCAACGAAAATACTTTCGGGGTAATTGGAGGCATACGCTCGCTCTGGATTAGCAAATTCATGGGTAGCCGGAATAAAGCGCCAGTTATCAACAGGCATTTCGGAATCAATGCCTAGAATCACTCTTCGGAGGTGAATGATGTCTTTTCCAGTAATTCGTCGGTTTTTATCCACATCAGCGGCAATTAAGGAGTACGGATTTTCCAGTTCACCAAAGCCCAAAATATATCGCTGTATCAGTAAAATATCGAAGGTGGAAACACCAGCTACCGGATCCCCCTCAAAATCGCAACTCAGAGAGTAATACCCTCCCCGCAATAGCTCATCAAACTCAAAGTATCCAGTGTTATCCGTATAAGTCATTCCGGTGTCAACTCCAGATAAGTTTACCTGTACTTCTTCAAATGGCTCCTGATTAACATCTACCACGCCTCCGCCAAGCGCCTCAATCATACAGTCAATGACATTGTCGGTTATAGCAATGATAGTTGTACAGCTATCTACTAAGACCCCATCAATAAAGGCATAAACTTGTACGTTCTCAACAAATTCGGTGCCTGCCATTCCAAAGTCTTCACATGTTACAATAATGACTGTATCGGTCGGATCATCCGGATCAACAGAGAACTCGATCAAGCCTGCTGGTTCATTACCACAAGAATTCACTAATCCATCGACCATTTCACTTATAAAATAAGGAACCATAAATGTAGTTGTATCAAAAGGCTTTTCCACCTTAAAGGTACATGTGAACTCTAAATCCGAAGTATCGCTGACGATTAGATTAATCATCTGGGCCGTCTGATTACCGCATGAATCTTCTGCTGTAATTGTAATTTCATAAACTCCCTCTTCATATGTTCCGCTGATATCTCCTCCGGCATTACTATCTGCAAATGGGGAATTATTGAATAGGGTATCAATTCCCACACAATCAGATGCCGTAGCAGGTGGAAAATCAATTTCTGCCATGGTTCCACAAGAATCAATGTAAATAATGGTATCGAGAAACGGCACATTAATTTCCGGGGAAACTGTATCGTTTATAACAACTAACTGATCAAAAACAAAAATTCCGTCATTGGGATCAGTCAAATTTGCGCAACTATCAATTAAAGTCCAGGTGCGATCAAACTCCTGACATCCGAAGTCAGAGTCTCTAATCGGACCATCTTCAAAACTGGTATTAATGACCTTACACACTTCGAGGTCCGGATCGAGTTCCGGAATTGACTCTAAAATATCTTCCGGATCAGTGAGGTCACAATCCTGAGTAAAGACAGTATCATTAAAAATGAAATCATTTTCTGTCAAATTCGGATTTGCTCCATCAAAAATAACCGTTTGGGTGCAAGAGCTCGAATTCCCACTTTCATCAGTAGCCGTAAATACTCTTTTCAATGAGTCAACGGTACACGCATTGGAACTAAAAAACTGATTCGAGAAGGTAATCGTCACATCCGAACAATTATCAAAAGCTTGAGGCTGTCCAAACTGTTCCGTTGAATCAATATCAAACTGACAGGGGACCATGGTATCTGGCGGACAAATTATCGTCGGAGGTAAATTATCCTCAAATTCAATCGTAATAAAACAAGATGCTGTGTTCCCGTTTCCATCCTCTGCAATAATTTCAACCTCTATCGGTCCTTCAGGCGAAGCTATTACTGAGTCTACTGGAGGCATTTGCGTAATCTGAATATTCTGCTCCTCCGTACAATTATCTTGTAGAGAAACTATTTCTGCAGTCACATCTGGTATGAGAGCTGAACAATCTTCATCTAAATCAAGAACCAATCCAGCAGATGAACATTCAAGCAGAGGTGCAATCGTATCTAATGTAGTCACTAGAAATGCGCAAGTATCCGTAGTATTGTTAAATGGATTGCTAGCCACCAAAATCACTTCTATCTCTTCTCCTGAGAAAGAAGGGTAATCTCCTGGAGCCGGAAACTGAACGACATCGATATTTAAGCTATCCTCACAACCCGGGTCTAAAATAAACTCACCGTTAAAATCCGGAATGCTTACCTCACAATCTTCATTGAGAATAATCGTAAGGTCATCCGGACAGCTTATTTCCGGAGAAATGGAATCCAGAACTGTCAACTCCGATTCACAACTGAGCGTATCTCCATTATCGACAAATACGGTGAACGTAATCGTCACCACGTCTCCGGCTAGCAAAATCCCGCCAGCAGGTGGATTTTGAATAGCCGTGAAACCAATGTCAGTGATACAATTATCGTCAACACTAAGCTCTGGAGTCAGATCAGGAATGATGCCCTGACAATCCTCATTGACAAAAATATTGGCGTCAGGAGCACAAGTCAGCACAGCTGGAATAGTATCAAGAATGGTCAAGTCGAACATACATGTATCTGCTTCTCCCCCATTTGTCTCTACTATTAGGGTTATTTCAACCGTACTGTCACCCACTTCGGCTCCATCAATCAGCGTTTGAGCGGGTGGAAATTGAGTGATTTGGATACTATCCGGATCCGTACAACTACTCACTACTTCTGCACTATCTCTATAGTCAGGCAGAACAAATTCACAATTTTCATCAAAAAACTCGGTTTGGTTCTCCGGACAAACAATCTCTACAGGTAAAGTATCTGTAAAGGTTATGACTATATCACAGAAAGCTGAGTTTCCAACACTATCTGTAACAGTTACTGTAAGCGTAATATCTTGTGGTCCTTCGACAAGGTCTCCTGCAGGTGGCGATTGAGTAAATTCGATGGAGTCAAAAAGTGTGCAATTATCTGAATAATCCACCCAGCCTGACACATCTGGAATGAGTCCCTCGCAGTCCATATCCAATGGAATAATGGAATCCTGTGGACAGCTTAGAACGGGCGCCTCATTATCTTCCACTGTAACCGTAAAGCTACAGCTTACCTCATTACCCGACTCATCAGTCACCGTATAAATCACCGTCGTTGTGCCCTCTGGATATATTCCACTCGCATCTTCTACGTTCGTATAATCATTAATCACACTCTCCACTCCGCAATTATCAGAATTGGTCGGTAAATCTATTTGTACATCTGCCTCGCAAACTCCAGGGTCTGTCGATACGGTAATATCATCCGGGCAGGTGATCATCGGGGGCGTTTCGTCGATCACTTCTATTGTAAAAGTACAGGTCTCAATATTTCCACTGGAATCTGTCGCTGTAATGGTAATATCATAAATTCCTACACCCGTCAACTCCTCTCCAACAGCCGGGTCTTGAGTCAAGGTAATCTCCGTAGAGTTTGAGCAGTTATCCGTAACTATAACCTGACTTGTAAAGTCTTCCACAAGATACGAACAGTCCACATCTGCTTCAACAGTGATGTCATCCGGACAATCCAATTCAGGAGCTGTTTCGTCTATAAAGTTAACTTCCACCTCGCAAGTTGCGGTGTTCCCGGAATTATCCGTTATGGTAATAAGTACTGTTGTGCTCCCAACACCAGAAAATGGATCACCTGCTGGCGGATTCTGCACATAACCTAATTCCTGCTCAGGTGTACAATTATCCTCAGCCGTGATGGCATCGCTAAAGTCTGGAATCAGACCCTGACAATTTATGTCTAAGGTCACATTTTCAACTTGAGGGCAAGATAGCATAGGAGAAATGGTGTCCAATACCATAAGTTCTGATTCACAGGTCAGGGTATCGCCATTATCTACTGCTACAATAAATGAAATAGTCACCGTATCCTCTCCAAAGATGACATCTCCGGCAGGAGGGGTCTGAACCGCCGTGAACCCAATATCAGAAATACAATTATCCTCAACTACTAGTTCAGGTATAAGATCGGGAATGACAACCTCACAATTAGCATCTAAATAAACGGTGGTATCGGGAGCGCAAGTCAAAACGGAAGGTATGGTGTCTAAGATAGTCAGGTTAAACATACAGGTATCTGACTCCCCTCCGTTGGTCTGTGCTATTAATGTGATTTCTACTATACTATCACCCACTTCGGCTCCATTAATCAGTGTTTGAGAGGGTGGGAATTGAGTGATTTGTATACTATCCGGGTCTGTGCAACTACTCACCACCGAAGCACTATCTCTATAATCAGGTATTAAAAACTCACAATTCTCATCAAAATACTCAGTTTGGTCCACCGGACAGACAATCTCTACAGGTAAAGTATCTGCAAAAGTAATGACGATATCACAGGAAGCCGTATTTCCAACACTATCTGCAATAATAACCGTAACGGTGATATCTTGTGGCCCTTCAATAAGGTCTCCTGCAGGTGGCGACTGGTTAAATGTGATGGAGTCAAAAAGGGTGCAATTATCTGAATAATCCACCAAGCCTGACACATCCGGTATCAGGGCTTCACAATCGTTATCTAAAGCAATAGTTAAGTCCTGTGGGCATGTTAATACCGGAGCTTCCTCATCTTCTACCGTCACGGTAAAGCTACAGGTAGTCACATTTCCGGAGGCATCGGTCACCGTATATATAACTACAGTGGTACCTAGTGGATACACGCCACTCGCGTCCTCTGTTCCCGTAAAGTTATTCGAAAAACCTTCAAGCTCACAATTATCTGAAACTGCTGGAATATCTATACTTACATCGGCCTCACATACGCCGGGATCTGTACTTACAATGATATCCTGTGGGCATGTGATCTCAGGGTCAGTTACATCTATTATTTCTACTACAAATACACAAGTGCTACTATTACCACTCTCATCTGTAGCTGTGATCGTAATATCATATTCGCCTACGCCTTCCAATTCCGTTCCGGCAATAGGGTCTTGCGTGACAGTGATCTCCGTAGAGTTTGTGCAATTATCCGTAACAATCGACTGGCCTGTAAAATCCTCCAATACATACACGCACTCCTCATCGGCCTCTACAATGATGTCATCCGGGCAATCTAATTCCGGAGCTGTCTCATCTACATACTCTATGTCCACCTCACAGGTCGTACTATTCCCGGAGCTATCGGAAACTGTAATGGTTACTGTCCTTACTCCTACGCCGGAAACGGGGTCTCCTGCAGTTGGACTCTGGGTGTACGTAATATCTTGCTCAAGTGTACAGTTATCACTTACCTCTATGGAGTCCTGCAAATCAGGTATCTCTCCTTCGCAATTTAAATCCAACACTAACATAAACGGTTCCGGACATTCCAAATTGGGAGCTTCCTCATCTTCTACCGTCACGGTAAAGCTACAGGTAGTCACATTTCCGGAGGCATCGGTCACCGTATATATAACTACAGTGGTACCTAGTGGATACACGCCACTCGCGTCCTCTGTTCCCGTAAAGTTATTCGAAAAACCTTCAAGCTCACAATTATCTGAAACTGCTGGAATATCTATACTTACATCGGCCTCACATACGCCGGGATCTGTACTTACAATGATATCCTGTGGGCATGTGATATTGGGAAGTATCGTATCATTGAGTTCAAGAGGAAAATCACACTCCATGACATTTCCACTCAAGTCTTCCGCCTGAAGAGTGATTAATACTGTTGTATCACCCCCCATCAAAACCGTTCCCGGAGATGGTATTTGGATAACTTCTATATCCATATCTTCTGTGCAATTACTCATTATCATAGCCTCTGAAGTAAAGTCTTCCAGGATATAAGCACAGTCCTCATCGACGAATACATCTAAAGTATCCAAATAAGGGCACATAATATCCGGAGGCAAGGTGTCTCGCAAGGCAATTTGAATTTCACAAGTATCAGTATTCCCGGATTCATCGGCGATAACAACCTGAATGAAGGTGTCCTGAACCATCATTAATATTTCTCCGGCAACAGGGTTTTGAACGACGGATATGTCTCCAGTTTCCGAGCAATTATCCTCAAAACTTATAAGTCCATTAACATCAGGAACTTCCGCCTGGCAGAGTTCATCAAGAAACAATACTTGTGTATCCAGAGGGCAGGTTAAAACCGGACTTTCTGAATCCGTAACTTCCACCAAAAAGGAACACGTATCAGACAATCCAGCCCCATCCGTTACAATAATTGAAACTAAGGTTTCACCCACAGGGTAAAAGCCACTGGCATTAATTGAGTCCGTATAATCAACAACAACAGAAGCAACCTCACAATTGTCACTTACTATAGGATCTGGGAATTCAATAAAAGCGCCACATTCCCCAGGGTCGTTCTCCACTGTAGTATCGGCGGGACAACTCACGATGGGTGGTGTATCATCAATTACTGTAACTATCGTAAGTCCCGTACTTGAGTTACCACACTGATCGGTAGCCGTAAAAAGAATTGAGGTTGAACCAAGCTCAAATAGGGTATCTACCATCGCCCCTTGAGATGTATAGCTATTTACAAATTGGACTCCGCTGCTGCATTCATTGACAACAGCTGCTGGCAAACTAGCCTGAGCTTGACAATTTCCGTCTGCCCTGAGAGTAACATCATCCGGCACGGTAAGGATAGGGTTGTTATTATTAAGAATCCGAATCATCTGACTTCGCTCATAGGATAAGCCTGTACATGAGTCTACAATTACCCATTGCCTCATAACATCCAAGCAAGTGCTATCTGGATCTAAAGTCATATCACTGAAGGAAACAGAAACCGTTTCGCAGGGCGTTTGCTCAAATTCAGGCGAGGTTTCTATGTCTGACGGAAGGATATTGCACTCAGCAATTACGGTATCAGCTGGCCACACAATACTATTCGGGTCAAAATCAAATGGATTAAAAACAGTAATAACCTGAGTACAGGAATCAGTATTCCCAGAAGAGTCAACAGCAACCCATTTTCTAAAAATACTGCCCTCTTTGCACCCGTTTAAAAATATTTCCTCTGAGTAATCAAACGAAAAGCTACAATTGTCAGTAATATCAGCATCCCCATAATCAAATAAATCATTGGAAAGCTGATCACAAGAAATCGTTAAATCAGAAGGGCAATCAACAACTGGCGGAAGTTTGTCTTGAACCTCAACCTCAAACATACAAGAGCCTACTAATCCATTTACATCAATAGCCTGAACCTCGACCATTACATTCTGACCAATATCCTCGCAACAAAATTGAATATTAGGCCCAAGAACCATATCGTCAGGCCGATCACAATTGTCATCCATTCGACGGATAAGCACTTCTTCAATTCCACAGTTATCGGTATAGGAGAAACTATTAAAGGTAAATGGAGTAACCTCTGCTATTCCATTACTTTCGAGAGAAACATTTTGATCGGCACAAACAACAGTGGGACTTTCGTTATCGAGTACTGTTATATCATACTCGCAAATAGAGGTATTACCGCAAGGGTCTGTGGCCTCAAGTTCTATTGTGGTAACACCCACATCTAAAGAAACAAGTTCACCAACATTATACAGAGTATTATTTACAGAGTAGACCAATGAAATATCCTGACTATCAGAACAGCTATCCACAACATTAACATCCGGAAGCATGTATTCAGCACCGCACAAAAATGGAGTATTAGATATGGTTTGATCTGCAGGACAAGGAATGACGGGCCCAACCGTATCAAGAATAAAAATCTGTTGAAGTTGAGTTCGAGTGGTGTTAGCGCACCAATCGGCAACACTCCAGGTCCGCATAACTTTAAAAGTGTTACCACACTGAGGTATTATCACATCATCTTCCCAAGCCGCTAAGCCGCAGATAAAAGAAATTTCCTCTCCATTATAGGTCGGAAAACCGGTCTGGGCGGGATCAATGTTAAAGTTAGGGCAATAAATAGTATCATTTTCCGGGAATTCGACATCAGAAATTAATGGTCTTTCAAGTCGGATAATCTGATTACAAACTGAGGAGTTTCCCTGCTCATCTTCAACGTACCAAGACCTATCTAAGATTAAAACATAGTTACTTTGGCAATTCTGAGAAATCTGCTGTTGATTGAAAGTAACGGTAAGGTCCTCCCGCGATGTACAATTATCTTCGAGATTAGGCAGCAAAGAATCAATATCATTGTAAAACAGATCAAACGTACAATCGACATTGATAGTGTCACAGTTTAATACAGGGGACAGTTTGTCCTCCACCAGTACATTAGACCAGCATTTCTGACCATTAACAGTATTAATCACTTCGACCATTATGGTCTCTCCCACTAAGCTACAATCTACAACATCAGTAAAGATTGGTGGATCCACGATAGAAACATCAAACTGATCGTAAGAAGGATAGTTCTCAGCCAATAACATGTCGGGGGTTAGAGTTTCTACACCGTTTTGGCCCAATGAAAGTTGCAAAAATGAAATGCATACTAAAGAACTAGTATTCTCTTCACTATCGGATGCTACAATTCCAATAGTGGTATCAGATTTGGAAAGTGCAACGAGCCCAATCAAACTGAATAAAAAAGTAGATATGAAAATGTAAGTTGCAATCTGTTTCATAGTTAATAATTTTGGCGCCAAAAAAGGATAAAATCAGATAGAAGAAATTTTTATTTTCATCCCAATCACATTTAAAATTGAGTTCTCTACCATAATTATACACCCGCTATCCAGAAAATCTTGTGTCAAAGATATAACAAACTTTTACATATTACAAATTTATTTAATATGTAAGTGCAAAAAAAGAGCCTCGAATCGCTTCGAGGCTCCTTTTAGCTATATAAATGGCCTATTCTTAGT
>CAZVFU010000027.1:0-26188 GCA_964626595.1 uncultured Saprospiraceae bacterium | reverse complement strand
TGGCTCAAAGCCAAGACTACATTCGGTCATCCCCGCTACTACGAGAAGCTCGGCAAAATTGCCGGGCTTTTTTTATTACTAGATCGCAAGTTCATCGATCAGGCTGATAGTTACGGGCTGGAGTGTAAGCTTTTCATCTGCCCCTACTGCTTGGAGGAGGCGGTACCTAAATATTGAGTAATTTTCAAAAAATCGAGAATCCTGTCTTCTGCGAGATTGCAGAGGTCTTTATAAAAGAGGATAGCAGCTATACCTTTTCTTCCGAATTCTGTATTAGATCCCTGACGGCCTGTCCATATTCTTATATCTTTGCACAAGAAATGGGAATGCTATGAAAAAGATGTTTACAAGGCTCATTCTTATGGTTTCGATTTTTTGGATCGGATCGTGCTCATCTGATACCCAAACGGAAGTGGTTTCTGAAGATTATGTAAAATACTCCGGGCAAACCATGGGTACAATGTATAACGTCACGTTGAAAGGGGGCGATGCAATGCAATTGAAGTCAGAGACAGATTCTCTTCTCCTGGCGTTTAATCAAGAGGTGTCGACCTATATTTCAGATGCTACGATCAGTCTATTTAATCAGTCAAGCGGCTCTTTTTCGCTTAAAAAGTCCAGCGCGCCTCATTTTTTCCGGAATTTGGTTCACTCTTATCGACTCCATTATGTGACCGATGGTTTTTTTGACCCTACGGTTATGCCCCTGGTAAACTACTGGGGCTTTGGCTATGCCCCTCGGGATACGAGTCAGTTGGGCGACGCCAAGGTTGTAGATTCACTGATTCAGGTAGTAGGACTGGACCGTCTGGGCTGGGAAGAGCGCAGCGATTCACTTTGGCTTACCAAACCTAATCTGGGCATGCAATTGGATTTCAGTGCCTCTGCAAAGGGTGATGGCGTAGATCTTGTTGCCAAGTTTCTTTCTCAAAAAGGATATACCGATTTTATGGTTGAAATTGGAGGAGAAGTTTTTGCTAAAGGGCAGAATCCCCGTGGATCGGACTGGACCATTGGGGTCAACCGACCAGACCCACAGAGCGCGCAAACCGATTTCATTCAAACTGTTCGGCTATCCAATCAGGGTTTGGCTACCTCTGGGAATTACAGAAACTTTTATGAAGCCAATGGCTTGACCTATAGTCACACCATAAACCCCAAAACAGGCTGGATCGAACGCAACGAATTACTCAGTGCCACCGTTATTGCTCAAGATGTACTTACTGCAGATGCGTGGGCCACCGCCTTAATGGCTATGGGCCGTGAAGCCGCTGAAGAGGCATTAATTCAACAGCCTGATATTACAGGTTTTCTGGTTTATACGGATGGAGAGGATATGAAGGTGTTTGAGGCCCCAAAATTTTCAGAGACACAAATAAAATAATATGATAGACGCTTTTGAGCTTGACAAGGACATGGTTTTTTTTGATCTTGAAGCCACAGGACTTCACGTAATACGAGATCGCATTTTGCAGATTGGTATGATCAAATATTTTGCTGATGGCCGTCCGGCGGAAGAGAAGGAGATGTTGATTAATCCGGGAATACCCATAAAGGAAGATGCGGTAGCCGTTCACGGAATTTATCCGGAAGATGTCGCCAATAAGCCTGTTTTTTCACAGGTTGCAGATGAATTGCTCGAATTTTTCGGGGATGCAGATCTGTCCGGATATAATCTGATGCGTTTTGATATTCCCATGCTCATGGAGGAATTTGACCGGGCCGGACATCGCTTTTCCATAGAAAATCGGCGGGTGGTGGATGTGCAACGGATTTTTTACAAAATGGAGCCACGGACTCTGGCCGCAGCCCATCGTTTTTATTGTGGGGAAGAAATGGAGGGGGCTCATGATGCTTTGTCGGATGTTCGAGCCACCGTAAATGTGCTCAAAGGGCAGATCAGTGCCTATCAAGGAGTGGATTATAAAGATCGGGATGGCCAGGTGGTACCCGAGCCGATTCGCAACGATATGAAACAATTGCACGAGTTTACCAATGATCTTAATGTATTGGATGCCACTCAAAAACTCAAGCGAACAGGAGAGGGCGATGTCGCTTTTAATTTTGGGAAGTACAATAATAAAACCGTTAAGGAGGTCCTTCAACGAGAACCCGCTTACATCGACTGGATGATAGCTAAAGACTTTTCGGTTCAGGTTAAAGAAATATTGAAGCAGGAAAAACGTAAGTTCCATGCCTAAATTCTGGATTTTTGGGTTCATGGTGGTGTTGCTGAGTACGGGTTGTTATGAAGAACAGGAAGGCTGTTTAGATCCCATGGCTACCAACTATGATGTTTCTGCGGATTTAAACGCCGATTGCGAGTATCCTAAACTTTCTTTTTCTGTCGATCACCGGTGGGGCGAAGAAATATATAGTCCGGACTCATTTTATACCGATGCGGTTGGCGACACTTTTCAGCTTCGGTTTTTGGGCTTATTTGTCCGAGAGTTAGCAGTCGATACGGGAATGAATTGGACATTGTTAAATCCAGTGGAGCGCAACTGGCCTCTGATAAATAATGCCATGATCACGGACACCGAAGCCATAGGTTTTATACAGGCTCGCAACTTTGAAAATAGTTGGGGAGAATTGGACTTTATCGGATCTTTTGATGGGCTGCGCATGCAGCTGGGTTTGGGGCAACTCGAGACGATAGACCCGGAAGTAGTCGGAGCAAGCCATCCTTTGAATATCCGACCGCAAATGTATGATACGACTGAAGAAGCTTACTACGGTTGGGTGTTGCGCTATCGAACTGATACTTCTTCCGGCACTCCGATTCGCCAGATCAGTTCAGCCGCCGGGCAGGAAATCGAGTGGTCGCAACAAGTGTCCGGCACATTTCCCCCGGCTGTGAATAGCTCGTTGATTTTCGAACTCAACTATGCTGAATTGCTTCGTGACTTCCGTGTAGAAAACTCCAATGTCGACAACCGAGCTGCCATTAATGGTCGTTGGTTGGAAGCCTTAGTGCTTCGCGACTCTTAGCTGATTTTTTGGCCTGTAATCTTAATTTTGTCTGCACATCGGCGCGCCTTCCTGCGCAAGGATATTAAATCGCTATCTGGAGCTCCGTATGTTAAGGCGATGCCCATTCGTCTGCCTTTCCGGCATAGGGGTTTCCCAAAGATTCGCAGATCCGATTGAGGTTCAGCAGTGGCTTGTTCCATGCCCTGATAAGTAGGTTTGACCTCTTCTGAAATGGGAGATAAGATCACGGCATTAGCGCCAAACCTTTCTTGAGTGATTTCGGGAATCGGCCAGCCTAGAATAGCTCGGGCATGCAATTCAAATTCATTTAGGTTTTGCGTCCCGGCCAGGGTGACCATTCCTGTATCATGGGGTCTGGGGCTCAATTCAGAAAAATAGACTCCATTTTTGGATACGAAAAACTCTACACCCCAAAGTCCGGCCCCTCCCAACGATCGCGTCACTTTTTCAGCCATTTGCTGAGCTTCAATCAAGGCCTTTTCATGCATGTCCTGGGGTTGCCAGGACTCTTGGTAATCGCCTCCTTCCTGACGGTGACCGATTGGTGGGCAGAATAGGGTAGGACCTTCTTTTTGAGTTACGGTGAGCAAGGTGATTTCATAGTCGAAGTCTATAAAACCTTCCACAATGACCTCGACGCGATCCCCACGGCCTTCTCGCTGGGCAATATTCCAGGCTGAGTCAGCCTCTTCCAAACTGTGAATGATACTTTGACCTTTTCCCGATGACGACATGAGTGGTTTTATCACCGCTGGAATCCCCACTTTTTTGACTGCCTGTTCCACTTCTTCCGGACTTTGGGCATATTCATAAGGGGCGGTTCGAAGTCTCAGATCGCGTGCCACCAGATCTCGAATTCGCTTTCTATCCATTGTAAACTGAGTAGCTTTGGCAGACGGAACCACTTGAATACCCTGATTCTCAAAGTCAAATAATTTTTCGGTTCGAATCGCCTCAATTTCAGGTACAATGAGGTCAGGCTGAACCCGGCTAACAAGATCTGACAGTTCTTTTGGATCCAACATATTAATAACGGCAGACTCATTTGCTACCTGCATAGCGGGCGCATTTTGATATTTATCCACTGCTATTACATATTGGCCGTATCGCTGAAGAGCAATCGTAAGTTCTTTTCCAAGTTCGCCCGAGCCAAGGAGTAGGATTTTTTTCATATCACTAACTTAATAAAAATTTTAAGTTTTAGGAGGTAGTATGACAAGTTGCCTGGAAGATTCTCATATTTTCATTGTAAGCAGATCGTCATCTTTTGAATACAGAATACAGATTATTTCTGTGCTTGGCGGAATTCGTGGGCAGCTTGCAACTCTTTTTTCTTATAGGACGTTATATTTGTGTTATGAAAAAGTTTGCGGCTATTTTATTGATATTGGGCGTTTTTGTGACCTTTCATGCTTGTCAGGATGACCCAATGGATATTCCAGACGATAATCGAGGCGATTTGACAGATATCGCTTATGAGCCGGAGTTTGTAGACCCACCGAGACCGCCGGGCTATCCGGAGATGGTCATTCCGGAGGATAATCCGTTAACGGAAGCAGGAATTGAGCTTGGCCGGCATCTTTTTTACGATCCCATTTTAAGTCGGGACAGCACGATAGCGTGTGCCACCTGCCATTTTCCTTCTGCTGTTTTTTCTGATAATAATACATTAGCGATTGGTATTGATGGTCAAGTAAGCCCCCGATCATCGATGTCTCTATTAGATGTGGGGTTTTTCAATAATGGCCTATTTTGGGATGGACGTGCAGAAACCTTAGAAGAGCAGGTGCCAGATCCTATTGTCAATCCTTTGGAAATGCACGCTGTTATCCCTGATGTAATCAATGACTTACAAGTTCATTCGGATTATCCAACCATGATGAGGAAAGCATTTGGCATAAATAATACGGACGAAATTTCTATTGATCACGTATCGAAAAGTGTATCGCAGTTTATGCGCATGATCACATCTTCCGGCACTAGTAAGTATGATAGAGTATTTGCACCTGGTAGTTTAGAACTCTTTTCAGATGAAGAGCTTAATGGCTATGACATGTTCTTTGACATCAGCTTTGACGTTCCCGACGCTGAGTGCGGACATTGTCATAACGCTCCTTTATTTACTACCAATCAGTTTTTCAATAACGGTCTTCAGGAAGATCAGGGAAATTTGACCTTTGCAGATAACGGCAGAGGGAAAATAACAGGAAGAAGAATAGATAACGGAAAAATGCGGGCTCCATCTCTCAGAAACATTGCCCTACGAACGCCATATATGCATGATGGCTCACTTAAAACCTTGGAAGAGGTCGTAGATCATTATGATAGCGGAGGACATCCAGCTGAAAACAGGGATCCATTAATTCGACCACTGGGCTTGACTGAGGAGCAAAAGTCCGACCTGATTGCTTTCCTTCACACCTTGACCGATACTGCGGCCATTAACAATCCCCGCTTGTCAAACCCATTTCAGTAAAATAAGTGTGAATCCCCTCTAATTTGTCGCCTACACGACATAATATAGAAAAAGCAAGGTTTTTTTCAATGATTAACTGGGGGTACCCAGAAGGCCAGCTATGACAAATTAATTACAATTTAGCCAAAGTAGGTTCTTATAGCACCTATATTTATATGTTTATTAAACATATTATGTAAATAAAAATATAACAAAGACTTATTTTTGTATTATTTAAGGTCATTTTTCTGGTCCATCTTTGAAGTATCAGACGGAAACTATGTAAGTCAAAGGACTTCATTCGGAAAATGTCTTTCATCGTCTTTTAACATGGTTTGTATCAAAGTTGGTTTATTGGTTTAACGCTTCATGAGATAGACTGAAAGACATTTTTCTGCTGATTTAAATTCATGAGATGTAAGGTTTTGCTAGCTCTTTCGGGAGCTAGCATTTTTAACCTTTAAATGAATGAAAAGTATTGTCGGTTATTGAAATCGATGTATAGATATTTCACAATATGAGCTAAGTTGGTGGCTAAGTGATTGATTTAGAGAGTGGGAGTTTCATATTGAGGAATTATAAATATTACAAGGTGTGTTTTTTGTATTTCAGATATGCAGATTCTCGCCTTATCATTGTAACAGAAAGCAATGAATCACTTCTGTCAAAGGATAGAAGTTCTCAACGTATCGGCTCCTCCTCATGAATTCATGGGATTTTTACGATGAGAGGGATACTCATCACCTAATATTGGTTTATAGGTTTTACACAGGAGAGAGGAGGCCGATACATTGAGAACAAGGTTACATTGTTCATGGGATTACAATTTGTTGTAGGCTAGTCATCGGGAGGTGACTAGCTTTTTTTATATCTTTTTCTTTTTAATCAAATAGACGATAAATAATAGATAAGCGCCTGCCAGTGCGATCAACCAAGGCAATTGGTTTTGATTAGATTCACCCTCAATGGTCACTTTTTGCGTGTTCTGCTGAAAAGTCCAAAATCCTCCCCAAAAGTAGGGATGTTGATGGATGGCACTTGCCTGTGATCGGTAGCTATTGATACTATGCTGAATTTGTGCTGCATCCATATTCAGCTTAGGAAATCTTTCTGGCGTGAGAATTTGTCTTGTACTTTGGTCAGCAACCTCCCATAAAGCGCCAGTAATTGAATGAGCTCCAGCTGCGGCCAAATAATAACTGAGGCTAATCATTCCTTCAGCATTTGAGCGCGCGCCCAGTTGACCCTCACATGCAGCCAGAACGACCTGTTTCCCCCTGAGTGGCCACTTACTAATGGCTCGGCTGGGGAGTGGATTGTCAGGATCAAAAAATATTTTTGTCTCCTCTTCCTCTTGCAGGTATTTTGCATGCGCTGCGATGTAAAGTAAATCGAAATTTGCTTTCTCTAACTCTTTTTCAAAGGGGGTATCTTTATGGTAGTATTTAGTTTTCCAATTTGAGTTTGTGGTAAATAATTGGTCCTCGCGAAAACCTAATTGGTGCATGTTGGAAGATTTAGCTGGAAGCAAAGCTATTCCATTGCGATTTCCTTTCATCGAATTTTGATTTCCTTCAATCCACCATTGAGCAGAATAGGCATACTTGACTTTATACTTGTCCGCCATGCGAGCCCTTTGGGCACTTTTAGCTAAGTTATTCGTAGGCTCATCTGTAAGGGGCAGGGTTATAATAGGTAAATAGTATAGGTACTCGTGTGGTATCACGATCCATTCTTCATACTCATAGATGTCTAAGGGATCGAATAGTTCCTGGCGTAAAAATTGCCCAAGACTATCGATCTCAACAATGGACTGAATCATTTCATCTCGATCCTGAATCTGAAGTGGGTTGTTGCGTATTCTTTTATAGTATTCATCAGTGGTTGTTTTGAGGTCTACCGTGTCAATTGATTCGATTCGAAAGGTGTCGGTTGAAATGATGAATGCATATACTGATGGCCACAATCCCGGACTTTTTCCATCCATAAACTCAATCATAACCTGATGGCTATCTAATTGGGATTGAATATGGGGAATAGACGGGTATTTTTGCTCCAGTCGCTGGGTATAGTATTCGGGGAATTTTTGCCCTATTTCTTGCTGATATTCATAAAGCTCAGAAAGGATTCGAGAAACTGTTTCGAAATAGACTGCTCGGTCTTTTTCCTTGAGGTCTTCATTTTTCTGGATATTATATAAGCTGTCCAATAAGTTTTGTTCCTTTTCTTTCAGGGAGGGTTCCATTTCCTGGTAAACGGATTCTAACTCGCGTGCGTATTTAAATTCTTTAAGGTATGATGTCCTATATTTTTCCGATAGTTCCCAGAAATCTTCTGGGGGGATTATGCCGGCTAAAACACACTTCCAGTAGATGAGAGTGGCATATTTCACAGAATTATATATCATATCCAAACTTTCTTTTCGCTCAGACATGTCAAAAAGAGTTCTTCTATTGTAATTATAAATTTCAAAATTAGATTTTATGGATTTCAGACTTCTTCTTAGTAAGCTTGTATCTCTGTTGATTTCATACAAGCGCACTGCTATTTCTGCATGAACTAAATTAAAGTAAGTTGAATTGCGTCTATTTGTGAGTTCCGGAACTATCAAACGTCCTGATTTGTCTCTTACGTTATTTATAGCAATCAAACTGTCAGCTGCTTCCATGGCTTTGTCATACTGATAGGCCATTGCCCTATACCCCGCTTGCCGATAATAAAAACCAATTTTTTCTCTAGAAGAGGCATTTTGGTGGTCAAATTCTTCCGCCCACTCATCCATATATCCCACGAGTTCAGTGTAGCCGCTGTCATCTGTCTCAAGAATATATTGGATTTTGGTGCCTCTTAACCGTATCTCCTCCAATGGGATTTTCTCTTTTTTAACCTTTTTAAGTTCTTTTTCACCACGATCAATATATAATTTTGTCATTTTAAGGTCCTCCAAGGCCAAATAGCACAGTGCCATAGAGGTGTAGAGTTCCACGTAATCTAATCTCGGGCTATTTACCTCGTCAAAAAGCCTGGGGAGTTGTTTACCTAGTTTAATAGCCGCATCATATTCTTCAAAATCATACAAATACTGGAATAACCTGAAAGCTGTTTTTTCAATTTCTTTTTTTGGGTAATCGTTTTGTTTAAAGCATAGAATGGCTTGCTCTAAAAAGGAAATGGCTCGAGTTTTTAATGGGATTTCAAGGGCAGACAAGCCCAAATATCTTAGAATATTACAAAATTGAGAGGGTCCTTCCGGTTCATATACAAGTAAATCGTGGGCTGCTTCAAACGATTTTAGGGCTTTAGCATCTGCATTCTGACGGTAGTAGTATTTTCCCAGCGCGTAGTAATACTTGAAATGATAGCTACTATCCTGTACTTCTCTCAACCAGTCCGCAGCTTTTACTATTGAAAGATCTGATATTTCTTGTTGACTACTCGTGTCATTAAATTGTCTTATCAGGTGTGATATACTATCAATTTCCAACTGTTGGGCAGGCAGGATCAGAGGCGGAAGGAAGCTAAAACAAACGAATAGGAATATTAATATACTATATTGATCAGGCTTCATAGGCGTTCTTTACATTTTGATGGCGCCTTTCTGAATTGATTCACAGTATAGAAAAAGTATCTTTTAACCTCGGCTGGTTATAAAATTGCGGATGAAAGAAAAATTATGGGTGCATCGCTTTTGTACTTGTCGTTTAAAAGATACAGATCAATTTCTTTTGGGACCATGTAATACATTAAAATTAACCCTTTTTCCGAAATTTGCAAAACGACATTGAGAAGTTGATTTTCGGTTTGTTTTGATTTGCTCTGCAGATTTCTCTTGTCTGTATTATCTGGTTCTTCCGAAATAAGTAGGAATGAATGCAAAAAAAAACCTCTTCAGCTTGCGCCGAAGAGGTTTTATTAGATATAGAAATCAGGTGTGATGATTACATCATGCCACCCATTCCTCCGGGCATTCCGCCTCCGGGCATTCCTCCACCCATGTTATTATCATCATCATCATCTTCTTTATCACTAATAACACACTCTGTGGTTAAAATCATACCCGCAATCGAGCCCGCGTTTTCTATGGCAACTCGAGTTACTTTTGTTGGATCGATGACTCCCGCATCTTTAAGGTCTTCATAAACTCCTGTGCGTGCATTAAATCCGTACGATCCCTTCTTATTCAAGACTTCCTGAAGAACAATTGACCCTTCATGACCTGCATTTTCAACTATAGCTCGCAAAGGAGATTCTAATGCTTTTTTAACAATTTGAATTCCTATAGATTGATCTTCATTTTCACCTTCCAGGCTTTCAATCTTTTCAATCGCTCGAACTAGTGCAACACCACCGCCGGCAACAATTCCTTCTTCGACAGCCGCACGAGTGGCATGCAAAGCATCGTCTACGCGATCTTTTTTCTCTTTCATTTCCACCTCTGTGGCTGCTCCTACGTAAAGTACGGCAACACCGCCAGCTAATTTAGCCAGGCGCTCTTGCAATTTCTCTTTATCATAGTCAGATGTAGTGGAGTCGATCTGCTGCTTAATTTGGTTAATGCGAGCATCAATCATGTCTTGCTCACCTTTACCATTTACGATGGTGGTATTATCCTTATCGATCGTAATTTTCTCAGCACTACCCAGATGATCTAACTCTACATTTTCGAGTTTAAATCCTTTTTCCTCACTGATTACTGTTCCGCCTGTCAATATGGCGATATCTTCCAACATTGCTTTTCGTCGATCACCAAATCCAGGAGCTTTAACAGCCACAACTTTCAACTGACCTCGCAATTTGTTCACTACTAATACGCCTAAGGCTTGGCTCTCAACATCCTCAGCAATCATTAAAAGTGGGCGCCCGGCACCTACAGCTTTCTCTAATAGAGGAAGGATATCCTGCATATTGGATATCTTCTTGTCGTGAATCAATATCAACGGGTTTTCGTATTCAGTCACCATATTCTCGGTGTCTGTTACGAAGTAAGGTGACAAGTATCCTCTGTCAAACTGCATTCCGATAACCTCGTCTACGTAAGTTTCAGTACCTTTTGCTTCTTCTACGGTAATAACACCATCTTTTGTAACTCTTTTCATTGCGTCTGCAATTAAGCTACCAATTTGGTTGTCATTATTTGCGGATATTGACCCTACCTGCTTAATCTTATCGAAATCATCACCGATGATTTCACTTTGATTCTTCAAGTCTTCGATAACGGCTTTAACTCCTAAATCAATTCCTCTTTTTAGGTCCAAAGGATTAGCTCCTCCAACAACATACTTCATACCTGCACCTACCATGGCTTGTGCCAGTACAGTCGCTGTTGTTGTTCCATCTCCGGCAAGATCGGCCGTTTTGGAGGCCACCTCTTTTACCATTTGAGCACCCATGTTTTCGACCGGGTGTTTCAATTCAATTTCCTTCGCGACGGTAACACCATCTTTTGTTATTTGAGGTGCTCCAAATGATTTGTCGATGACTACATTTCTACCTTTAGGTCCCAATGTAACCTTTACAGCATCTGCAAGGGTATCTATCCCTTTCTTGAGTTGCTGTCTCGCTTTTGTGTCAAATATTATGTCTTTAGCCATTTTTATTTTCTTTTTTTAATTGAGTTATGAAATGTGAAACGTGCAAGGTCGCTTATAGGATGATTAAAATATCATCTTCACGCATGATGAGATAATCTTCTCCATCCATGTGGAACTCCTGACCCGCATATTTTCCGTATAAAACCTGATCGCCTTTACTAACTGACATTTTTATATCTTCTTTCCCGGGACCAACAGCTACTACTTCACCTTTTTGGGGCTTCTCTTTCGCTGTGTCCGGTATGATAATGCCAGATTTTGTTTTTTCTTCAGCAGCAGCAGGTTTAACTACTACTCGGTCATTGATTGGTTTCATATTGTTTCTATAATTAAGATGTTAGAAAAATCCTTTCAATAATGTAGTATCATGATTTGTGCCAAGTCTGCAATTCTGCCAAAATAACAGTTAGGCCGCCACAATTGATATTTAGCAGACAATCTGGAAGTTTTAAAGTGCCTTTTTGACAATTTTGGATGTCAGGGGCAAAAAAAAGAGGTTCATCAAATGATGAACCTCGTCATGGGAACTAATATGGGAATAGTTGTATCTTATCTATTGCGACAGCAATGATGGCTCTACGCCGGCAGAACCTACCAAAAGGGTAGTTATAATGCACAATCCAAAAAGGATAGCTGCAAAATACCATGTCAACTTTTCAATAAAGTCAGTAGATTTTGCCGCTCCAAACAGTTGATTGGCACTTTGTCCTCCTAGAGTAGGATCTACTCCACCACCTTTAGGGTTTTGTATAAGCACAATTACCATTAGAAGCACGCAAACAATAGCAATCAAAATAGTCATTCCAGTTAGCATAATCTACTTTTCTTCAAGTTTCTCAATTATTTCCGCAAAGTAAGAACTTTTTTTCGGATTCAACAAACTTAATTTTTTATACATGTCAATGGCCCGATCTGCATGTCCTTGATGAGCCAGTAATTTTGCAAGGGTTTCGCTTAAGATTTCATCTCCGATTTCATTACTAGATCTCAATAATTGTTCTAATTTCTCTTTTTTCGCCTTTTTCTTAGCTTTTTTCTTTTTCTTCTTTGCCTTTTTTCGGGCCTTCTTTTTAGCCTTTTTGTCTTTCTTAGCCTGTTTTTTTTCTTCTTTTAAGCGAGCTCCTTCTAATGAAGGTTCATTTTTTGACTTTTCTTTAATGGGTTTCTCTTTATTTTTTTGCGATGTCAGCCATTGTAAGAAATTACTTTTTTTCATGTCTGATTCGGTTGAAACTTTGGAAGGTTCTTTTTCCCGACTTAGAATTTGGGTAAAAGCTTGATTTCCCACATCGCGTTTTTCTCTGTCCGGTTCAGAATCACTTTCTGTGGTGGAAGCTGGACTAATTTTCGATTCTACAGTTACTTTCTCTTGGTTTCTTTTTGGGTTCTCTGGCGGTGAGGGGAATAGTAGGGGCCATGTTGCCATAGATTTCAATATCTCCTGATCCGGCGTCTGTGCCCTTGTCGTTGCCGAGTTGTTACTTTGTTGAGTTAAGAAGTATATAGAGTCCATCTGCTCGAAAATATCGTTCAGAGCGCTGCAATCCTTAATCAAAGATAGATCTGGAGTAGGATTTACTTTATTCGATGAATCTACTTCTAAAAATAAAGGAGGTTGATCTATTACGGAGGCTATACTTACCACATCCATGATTGCACTTTTAATCATCTCGGTTCTTTCTCTTTCGGACTCTTCTGGGGTCGGAGATTTTTTCGACTCCGACTCTGCCTTATGGAGGGATATGGAGTCAGGCAAGGCGATGATTCCAATTGGCTCTGAGGAAGTAAGATCGCCGTGCATAGCCCAGGGATGGACTTTCTTCACAGAATTAGTATTTGTTTTATTTTGGTCCATAGTTTTACCAATCCGTAAATGCTTTGTTAAATATGTCCTCCGTGATTTGATCGTAGGCTTCCTGAACGAGTTGCGCCTGCAAATCTAAGAGATTTCGATCTGAAGGGAAGTCTACGAAATAGGAAAAGGTTTGTTGCCAATCAGCGTCTGGGTTTTCTCGCTCTTTATAACTCACGCGAATATCAATAGTAAGTCGATTACTTCCTACACGAGCATTCGGCTCGGGATTAATGGCTGTAACCTCGAATTTTGAAACAGAACCGGTAAAAAGAATATCGTGTTCGACATCATTTAGCTTTAAACGACTTTCATTACGAATTTTATCTGTAAGCTCGCGCGTAAAGTCTTGTCCCATAGTGGCCGGCGCGGAACTGGCCTCTACACCAAATAACTCAACGTAGTAAGAGTTCGCTGTTGGTGGAATACTAATTCCCCGGAAGCTGTAGCAACCGCTCAGCAAGAAAGCGAGTCCCATGATGACTAGTAGCGCCGGATTTTTCACGATAAATCGAATTGTTTGATTTTACGGTATAATGTTCGTTCTGAAATCCCTAAATCTTCAGCAGCATATTTTCGTTTTCCTTTATGCTTTTCCAGGGCTTTTTGAATCATTTCTTTTTCCATGTCTTCTAACGATAAACTCTCCTCGACGATTTCACTATCTTCGTAAGAATTGTATTCATCAAGTACAATAGGACGTTCATCCTCTTTATTCTCGGAATCTGATTGAGATTTTTTCGACTCTGCCTCAGATCGTCGATCGAAAAACTCATCAGACAAGTGAGACCCAATCCGAGGTAAATCATCTCGTTCAGGCACTGAAAGATCATTATTTGAAATTAATCCAAAGACGAGATTTTTTAGTTCTGTGACGTCTTTTTTCATATCGAAGAGCAACTGATATAGGATTTCCCTTTCCTGCATGTTGCTACCATCCTGTGATTCTGTTCGTGTAGGTAGGTGGCGATCTCTGATTTTAGGCGAGAAACTCACTAGATCTTCTGCTGAGATGGAACGCTCTTCACTTAGAATTGAAAGTTGTTCTGCCAGGTTTTTCAATTCCCTGATGTTTCCCGGCCAGGAATAGTGTTCAAGGAGCACTCGGGCTTCATCATTGAGTTGGATGGGGTCTATGCGATGTTTTTCAGCGAAATCGACGCAAAACTTACGAAACAAGAGGAAAATATCTTCTTTTCGTTCGCGGAGTGGGGGGACATATATCGGCACCGTATTGAGTCGGTAATAAAGATCATCTCTAAATTTACCGTTTTTTACGTTTTCTATCAAATCTACATTGGTTGCAGCAATGACCCGAACGTCCGTTTTTCTGATCGTCGAGGATCCCACCCTGATGAATTCACCTGATTCAAGAATGCGAAGAAGATACGATTGTGTATCTGAAGGCATTTCTCCGATTTCATCCAAGAAAATAGTGCCCTTATCTACAGTTTCAAAGTATCCTTTTCTTTCAGATGCAGCACCGGTGAAAGCGCCTTTTTCGTGACCAAACAACTCCGAATTGATGGTGCCTTCGGGAATCGCTCCGCAATTTATTGCAATAAAATGATTATGCTTTCTGGGGCTGAGCTCATGTATGATTCTCGAAAACACTTCTTTCCCGACTCCGCTTTCTCCTTCGATGAGTACCGACAAATCAGTGCCAGCCACCCGCAATGCGGTATGGAGTGCATGGTCCAGTTCCGGGGAACGACCAATGATCCCAAAGCGTTGTTTAACTCCCTGTAGTGTTCTACGCATGGACTGGAATCTCTTGATTTTCTGTAACGACCATTTTGCCAAGTAGGGTAGCACTGGTAGCATCCTGAACAACTACATTAACATAATCGCCGGGCTGATACCCCTCTCTTTTAGGGAAAACAATTACTTTATTTTGTGAATTTCGACCTTTGAAGTCCTGGGTTGATTTTTTGGAGTCTCCTTCAATCAAAACCTCGTAGGTTTTTCCAATGTCCTTTTGATTATGCTGATAGGAGATTTGGTTTTGCAGCCGGATGATTTCGGATAATCTTCGTTTCTTTTCTTTTTCCGGAACATCATCCTCGTATTTTCGTGCAGCAAGCGTTCCGGGGCGCTCTGAGTAGAAAAACATATAGGACATACTGTAGTTGGAATACTCAATGATACTCAATGTGTCCTTATGTTCTTCTTCTGTTTCTGTACAAAAGCCTGCGATGATATCTGAGGATACGGCACAATCTGGAATGACCTCGTAGATGCGGTCGATTTTTTTCATATACCACTCCCGATCGTAAGTTCGATTCATCAATTTTAGAATTCGGCTATTACCCGATTGAACAGGGAAGTGGATGTACTTGCATATGTTTTTGTGGTCTCGAATTGCATACAATACATCATCTGTAATGTCTTTTGGGTGGGACGTTGAGAACCTTACCCGTAAAAGGGGACTTACTTCAGCTACCATGATCAGTAATTGGGCAAAAGAGACAGGTTCACCTGTTTCGGGGTTTTCCCATTTATAGGAGTCTACATTTTGTCCCAACAAGGTAACCTCCCGATATCCTTTTTGAAATAGATCTTCAGCTTCAGCCACGATAGAAAAGGCATTTCTGGACCGCTCGCGCCCCCGCGTAAACGGAACTACGCAAAAGGAGCACATATTGTCACAGCCGCGCATAATAGAGATGAAACCGGATACGCCGCTACTATCTAAGCGAACCGGACTGATATCTGCATAGGTCTCTTCTCGGGATAAGAACACATTAACGCCTTTATCGCCTTCATCTGCAGTTTCTACGAGTCGGGGTAAGTCGCGGTACGCATCAGGCCCCACGACAATATCAACTAACTTTTCCTGTTCGAGCAATTTATCTTTAAGTCGCTCGGCCATGCAGCCCAATACGCCTATCAAAGTACCTGGTTTTTGGTCTTTGACTTTATTGAAAATCCGAAGTCGCTTTCGGACGGTCTCTTCCGCTTTTTCACGTATAGAGCAAGTGTTGATCAAAATTAGGTCCGCGGCTTCCATATTCCTTGTGCCACTAAAACCGGCTTCAGAAAGGATGCTGGCCACAATTTCTGAGTCATTGAAATTCATTTGACATCCATAACTCTCGATATAGTATTGCTTGGAAGCTGATTTTTCGTTTGAAGCTTCGCGTTCAATGGCCTCGCCCTGTCGCGATTCATCCATAGTTTTATCTAAAAATCCATTCATAGATTCGGGGTTTAAGATCGCAAAGATAAGAAGTATTTACCCCAATGCCAATTTGTCAGCCGTCCAAGAATGTCAATTTTTAAGATTTGGAGCATGAAAAATTGGTTAACTTTGTCATTCGTTATGTCATCACTATCGCCACCTACCTTTCGGACGTTTGGATTAGTGGGATTTCCGCTATCTCACTCTTTTTCTAAGAAGTATTTTGATCAGAAATTTCGATCGGAAGGAATTTCAAATGTATCTTATGGACTGTTCCCCTTGAAGGATCGGGAAGAGCTCGAGAAGTTTGTGCAATCCAGGAACTACACCGGTTTGAATGTGACCATTCCATATAAGGAAACGGTTCTATCCGTGTTGGATGAATGTACTGAAGAAGCTGCTGCCATCGGTGCTGTGAATGTCATTTATAATAGGGAGGGGTATTTAATTGGGCATAATACAGATTGTCAGGGATTTGACAGAGCTCTCGAGAAGGATTTGGGCCCCGTGCATTCTTATCGTCGGGCTCTGATTCTGGGAACAGGAGGGAGTGCTCGTTCGATTGCTTTTGCCTTGCGCCGTCGAGAAATTGAAGTAGCTTTTGTTTCTCGAAATGCAGATCGAGGGGACTTTACATATGAAGATTTGACCCCTGAGGTTCTTCAGGCCTATACTTTGATAGTCAACTGTACTCCAGTAGGTATGTGGCCCAATATCCACAATTCGCCCAATCTGCCCTATGAGGCATTGACGGAACGACATGCTTTGTTTGACTTGGTTTATAACCCTGCTCAGACCACTTTTTTAGAACGAGGGATCGCTGCGGGTGCTCGCACTTGCAATGGCATGAAAATGTTGGTCGAGCAGGCAGAAGCCGCATGGGAAATTTGGAATTCTTAAAACAGATTGGACATCTTCTTCGAGATATTAGGCAAAGCGTCTGGACCCTTTGATTGTGTAGCAATGAACTGATTTTGAATATTTTATATCATTCCATTACATGGTTTCTGAACTGGGCCGTTCTCCATTAGCTTTTCGGGAGTATTGCTGAGGCGGGGTATATTTTCCGCATACCAGCACTATTTCTGATATCTTTCCGTGAGGGGTAGGAGTGGCCCCGAGCCGAATGCGAGGGGGTCCTATACGGGCGAAGCCCGGAGCTGGACCGATAGCCACGGATGGCCCGACCGCGACCCGTGACTGAAAGCGCGGGGAGTGGGCACGGCCAAAAACCAATATGAAAGATAATTTGTATTGATTTATGGGTGAGCTGGCAGTGTGAAGGTGACGGTGGTTCCCTGACCTACTGTGGAGTGGAAATAAATTTGCCCTCCTTGTTGTTCGACGAAGTTCTTGACTAGCATCAAACCCAGCCCAGTACTTGCTTCTCCGTCGGTGCCTTGTCGTATTTTCACTTTGGAAAGTTGAAATAAATTTTGCTGGATGGTTTCGTCCATGCCCACACCTGTGTCGGTAATTGAAATTGCGACTTCTGCATCTTTTTCTTTCGCCTCGATCGCGATGGAACCTCCGTTCGGAGTGAATTTAATTGCATTATTAACGAGATTCCGAAGAATAGTTTTGGTGAGATTGCGATCGGCAAAAATCTGAAGGGTGGACGGGATCGTAGAAGTGATTTCTATATTTTTGGGTTGAGCCAGCACAGATTGGGAATCTAGAGTTTCATTGACAATTTGCTGAAGGTTCAATGGTTTTTGGTCGATGGATAACTGGTCAGACTGGGATTTGGCCCAGGCGGTCAGATCGGTGAGCAGAGTTAAGGCACTTTGGGAGGCAGTTTGGATCCAGGCGGATATTTTTGGGACATCAGAAAG
Organism: uncultured Saprospiraceae bacterium; assembly: GCA_964626595.1. Classification (GTDB taxonomy): domain Bacteria; phylum Bacteroidota; class Bacteroidia; order Chitinophagales; family Saprospiraceae; genus JAWLFI01. The sequence goes on along the minus strand of CAZVFU010000027.1, from coordinate 8,280 downwards.
ATTATTATTTACGATATTTTTATTTAGAAGTTCGCTGAGGTGGACGATGTTGGCAGCAGGGGAGCGCAAATCATGGGCTATGATGGACAGATAAGTGTCTTTCTGGTGATTCAGTTTTTCAAGTTGGTTGTTCTGCTCGGAAATTATATTGGTTTTAAGTTTTAGCTCCTCCAGTAGTTTTTTCTTCTTTCGGTTTTTTGCCATGATTATGGCATTGAAAATAGTGAAGACTAGAAGCAGGCAGCCCAGAGAAGCGATTACAATAAACATTTGGTTTTTCTCATTTTCGAGCTGTAGATCTCTTTGCAAAACTTCATATTCCAACGACTGAGCTTTGGCTTTAACTTCGGCATTTGTAATGTAAAACGCCTCTTTGGCGTCAATTTGCTTTTGTAGAAACTCGCGCGATTCTCGATATTTTCCTAAAATTTTATACTGATTGCTTATAAGTCCCGCAGACATGAATTGATAGACCTTGATATTGGACTCTTTGGCCAGCTTAAATGCGGTTTTAGCGAATTCAATCGATTTTTCTGGATTCTTCAAAAAACGCTCGTCGTAAAGGTGAGCAGTGTTGATATAAATGAGTGCCAAATCGCTGGGTTTGATTTCATCTTTTCTCTCCAAGAGTTGAAAAAAGACTTTTTTGGCCTCATCAAATCTAAATGTGTAGGTAAAAAATGCGCCTTCTATTATTTTGGTAGAAACGTAAACATCCCAATTGGACGTCGGATTTAAATATGAATACGTGCTATCCAGGTAATTTTTTAGCGTGTCTACACAAAGCTTAAGAGGTTCTATCTGCAAGAGCGATTCTTGGGGACTTGCTCCCAGAATTGTTACGGATTCAAAATAGCTACTGTAATAGCGTCCCCAGTTAAATTTTTCAAATTGCATAGCGGCAAGCCTATTGTAGGTTTTGGCTATTTCTTCCTCATTTTGTTGTTCCTTGAAATAACGAAGGGCTATTTCAAGATACTCTTCCGCAGATTGATATGCTATAAATGATCTGAGTGTTTCGCCCAAATCTCTGTAAGCCTGGTGTAAAATTGTTTTTTGGTTCGTGGATTTAAGGAGGTTAATAGCCTGTCTGAGTCGTTCCTCAGATTTGGCTTTGTTTCCCCAGTTTCTCCATGCTCTGCCACTCAATCTAAGTGCCATTCCTTTTTCGACATCTAGTCCGAGGGAGTCGGCTAAATTTATAGCTCTCTCCGCGAGGATTACGGCCGTTTGAGCCTGGGGAATAGAATCAATGATCTGTAATTTAAGTTGTAAACGCTGCTCGGGATCCTTGATGTTTCGAAAATGGTCTAAGATTTCATTTCTCGACTCCAGAAGAGGAGTTTTCGGTTGATAGGGAAAAAGGGGAGTAATATATATACCCATCACGATGAAAAATAGAAATAGTTTGGGTCTTATCTTCTTCATATTCATACAAAATCCAGTCCTGAAAGGTAAATAATAATTTTTGATTGGGTACTCAATTTTTTCAGAATTTAAAATGACAATAGTTATCCACTTATGCAAAGAGTAGGGCCAAAGATGGACTTGGCATTTTTTTTAAGAAAGAAATGACATTTTTTATATGATAGAGTGGAAAGGTAAACGTTCACAGCTTGATTATTGACTACAATATTAATATTTTTGCAAAAATTTTCGATGATGGAAAAAAAAGGACGCGTTTTAGTTGCGATGAGTGGGGGAATAGACTCTACGGTGACGGCTATGATGCTTCACGACGAGGGATATGAGGTTGTTGGAATTACGATGAAGACCTGGGACTATGCCAATTCGGGCGGCGGCGGAAAAGAGACAGGCTGTTGTAGTCTGGATTCCATAAACGATGCCCGTCAGGTATCTGTGGAGTTGGGCTTTACTCACTTTATCGTGGATATTCGCGATGAGTTTGGGGATTACGTAATCGATAATTTTGTTGATGAGTATATCGCCGGTCGCACACCCAACCCCTGTATTCTTTGCAATACCCATATTAAATGGGAAGCACTACTCAAGCGGGCTGATCAATTGGATTGCGATTATATAGCCACGGGGCATTATGCCCGAATCAAACAGCAAGATGGGCGTTACTATATTTCGAGAGCGCGGGATCGAAATAAAGATCAATCCTACGTTCTGTGGGGATTGAGTCAGGAGTGTATGGCCCGAACGCTCTTTCCTCTGGCTGAATATACGAAGCCTGAGGTCAGACAAATGGCATACGATCGTGGATTTACGGATTTGTCGAAAAAGGGGGATAGTTACGAGATTTGCTTTGTTCCGGACAATGATTACCGATCTTTTCTCAAGCGTCGGGTAGATGGATTGGAGGAAGAGGTCAAAGGGGGGCACTTCGTAGATATGGAAGGCAATGTGATTGGAGAGCACGAAGGCTATCCGTTTTATACCATAGGGCAGCGCCGGGGACTGGGAAAAGCCTTTGGAGAACCCAAGTATGTTACCCATATTCAACCCGAGACCAATACTGTAGTCTTAGGTGATGTACAAGATTTATTGAAAAACAGCATGCGGGTAGGGCAGTTGAATTGGCAAAAGGTGCCCGAGATAAAGGAGCCCCGAGAAGTGAGTACGATGGTACGTTATAATAGCTTTGCCACCCTATCTACAATAGAACTGCAGGAGAATACGGCGCGTGTTGATTTTCACGCAAATGTGAAAGGAATTGCACCCGGACAGTCTGCGGTCTTCTACGATGGAGACGATGTGGTTGGCGGTGGTGTCATTCAACGAAATGAATCTTTTTTATGAAGCAGGTGGCTTTCCTTTTATTTTTAGGAGCTATTTTCTACTTGAGTTCTTGTGGACGTGTGGAAAGTGATTTATCAGGGGAGGTCTATGATTTAGAAGAATTTTATCCGCTGGGAAAGTATGAGTGGACTTATCGGGCAGATAGTGTAATTTATGATTTGGTAGGTAATGAACAAACTGTAGACTCGACCACTACTTATATTCGATATCGGATGGAAAAGGTCGATGAGTACTGGCTCATGATCGAGGCCCAGAGGCCAGATACTTTATCAGAATGGAAGGTGTCTGACAACACTCAAATCCGAATCGAGAATGGAAGTGTAATAATGAATCAGAACGGGCAATCCCTTATAGCAATTAAAAGCCCAATTCGTCAAGGGACGATCTGGGAAGAAAGTGCTTTGGTAGATCCCCAATTTATGCTTGTGGTTGCGGGTGAATTTATCGCTCCCTTTTCCATTCCCTGGCAGGCTGAATTCACTGAGGTTACAGAGGGAGTTCAGTTGGGTTCTAATCGCTTCGATCGCGTTCTGAGAAAAGTCAGTGTGGATGAGGATGTGCTGATCGAAAGGCGCAGTCGATCGGAATGGTATGCAGCTGGATATGGCCTAGTTCAGGCGCGCGGTTTTTTTGCCGATACCCAATGCGAGCATTTGCCCGGCGAGCTGGCTGATTGCATTGACCTACCCTGGCAACGAAAAGCCAATCGTGGATTTCAGTATGTATTAACCTTAGAATCTTTTGAAATATGGTGAGTTTTGAATTTGAGGAAGTAGCGCGATGCGGAAGCTCATATGGCGTTAATGGAGGGATAAAGTTTGCGGGTGAAGAAGATGCATTAGAACGGTGTTTGTCTCTCGGCTATGTCTTTGTTTTGATGGAAGATGGAAGCCCAGTGCCGTTTAAGATTCGATCTGTGGATCAAAAATCAAACTTTATTCTCTTCTTTGATACCATAGATAGTCCGGAAGAGGCAAAACGCCTTTCAGATCGTCCTATTTTGTTACCGATAGGCTCTGAAAGTGAAAACTTGATGGATTCAGACGCTTCAGACTCATGGGGAAAGGAATTCGTAGGGTACGAATTGTTCGATAAAGAATCTGGACGTTCAGCGCGCATTATAGATGTAATGCAATATCCGGGTCAGGTGATGGCAAAGATGGAGGAGGGAGAACTTATTCCTCTTCACGATGATCTGATCCTAAAAATAGAACCGGAAAACAAAAAAATTACTGTAAGTTTGGCTTCCGGTATTTGGTCGCAAGGGCCCGATTCGTTAAAATAAAAGTTATCAGTATGAGATTTGTTTTTGGATGGCTTGTTTTCGCTTTGTTGATAGGATCCTGTGCACAGGATCGGGAGGGAAAACTCGTAAAAGAAGTGGATTTTCCGGAAGGAGAATATCCGGATTATGACTTTTCAGTAAAGGAGGAAGAAGAACTTTGCGATCTGATAGATAGGTCTTTGGTTCAGAAACATTTTCCGGGAGCGGATGATTTTACCTCAACGAGTTTGCGTCTGAGCCAGTACGGGTCGAACAATGGAGGTTGTCGACTGGCCTGGACTCCGGATACAAGCATATCCCGGAAAAAAGTGGGAAATTACTTCCATGCCAGTTCAGAAGGGTCTATTGTTTTGAAGTTTAATAAAAATGCCAAGCCTGGAAATATCGAACGTTTTGCTCAGCGATCGCTCACTCAAAAAGTGAAACCTCCCAAAGACAGTGAGTACGTTAACGAATTGGACTTCGATTATTTTAAAGTGAACGGAGTGGGGAGTTATGCTTTCTGGAATAATGGAACATCCACTCTGGAGTTTGCCATAGGAGATAATCATTTATACTCCATAACAGTCAAATATCCGTTGCCGGCAGAAGAGCGAAAGAACATTGCAAAAGAATTTGCACTAGCCTTTATTTCTGCGACCCAATAACTCCCAAATATGCTCACTAAAGAGCAATTACACGAATGGGTAAATGACTACGGGGATGACTTGTACAGGTACATTATCAGCCGGGTGAAAGACGATGCTCTAGCCAAGGATTTGGTTCAAGAGACTTTCTTGGCAGCCTTCAAAAGCAGAGCAAGTTATACTTCGGGCTCCAAACCGTTGGCGTGGCTGTACACTATTATCAAAAATAAAATGATTGATCATTATAGGTCTGAACAGCGCAAGCCCACAGACTCTCTCGATGATCAGCCCCATATTGATGCCGTCTTATTCGATAGTAAAGGGCATTGGAGACACAAGCCTTCATCTCACTTTTTTAGTTCGGATATGGGCAAGGCTGAGCGAGATGAGTTTTGGCGAATTTTGGGCGAGTGTCAAAATGACTTGCCGAATAAACAAAAACTAGCTTTTCTTTTTAAGTATCACGAAGGTTGGGAATCTGACCGGATTTGTAAGGAGTTGGAAATTTCTTCGTCTAATTATTGGGTATTGATCCACCGCGCTAAATTGAAACTGCGGCAATGCCTCGAAATGAAATGGTTGAACGCGTAATGATGAACTGTAAACAAGCAACTCGGGCTATTGAGAGGGAAGCAGAAGGAAAGCTTTCCTTCTGGCAGCGCATACAATTACGCTTGCACCTGTTCATGTGTAAGCCTTGTATGCAGTTCAAAACCCATTGGAATACGCTAACTCTGTTGATGAAAAACCATCCGGTAGTGGACAAATTGTCTCCGGATGACAAACAACAGATCATTGACCAAATAGACAAAGAAACTCTGAAATCATGATGAACAAAGTCATTCTATTTTTTTCGGTTACCTTATTTTTGATCGGCTGCAAAGCCAAAGCTTCATTTGAGAACGGAGTGAGCGATCCCCCATCGCATGAGTCATTTACTACGCTTTTACAAAAACATGTTGATGAGCGGGGAGGCGTTGACTACAAAGGGTTTTTAAAGGATCGAAAAGCACTGGGCGATTATTTGAAAATTCTTCAGAGCAATCCACCCAACAAGGACGAGTGGAGCAATGAAGATCAGATTGCCTACTGGATTAATGTGTACAATGCCTTCACCATCGAACTCATTCTGGAACACTATCCCGTCAAATCGATTAAGGACATCGCCGGTGGTATTCCTTTCGTAAATACCCCCTGGGATATCAAGTTTATTGAGATAGAGGGCGAAACCTATGACCTCAATAACGTTGAACATGGCATTCTTAGAAAGTATTTCGAGGAGCCTCTGATTCACGTAGCTGTCAACTGTGCCTCTGTTTCCTGTCCAAAACTCCTGAATGAAGCCTATGAAGGGAGTACGCTGAAAAGCCAGCTGGAGCGTCAGGCCGATTTTTACATCAATTCTTCGGGCAAGAATAACATCAACGGAGATAATTGGGAGTTGTCCCGGATATTAAAGTGGTATGGTGGCGACTTCAAAAAGCGATATGGCTCTGTTGAAGGGTTTGTACGTGCTTTTGCAACGAAACCGCTATCTGAAAACCCCGAAATTTCATTTAAAGAATACGACTGGAACCTCAATTTGCCCGCAGCGATGAAATAGTTTACATCGATTTTACATACTTCCCGTTTCCAATAGGATCCAAATAGGTAAATTTGCATATTAATTACATTTAATATGGATGTTGAAATACTCTCTCGGATTCAATTCGCTTTCACGATTAGCTTCCACTATATCTACCCACCCCTTAGCATTGGCCTAGGAATTATTTTGGTCATTATGGAAGGCTTGTATCTGTACACCCGAAATCAGATTTATCAAACGATGACCCGATTTTGGGTTAAGATCTTCGCCTTGATTTTTGGTTTGGGAGTGGCTACCGGTATTGTCATGGAATTTGAATTCGGAACGAACTGGGCTACTTATTCCAGATATGTAGGTGATATATTTGGCAGCGCCCTTGCGGCAGAAGGTTTATTTGCATTTGCCCTGGAATCTGGCTTTCTGGGCATTCTACTATTTGGATGGAATCGCGTAAAACCCTGGGTGCATTTCGTATCTACGATTGGAGTTGCTCTGGGATCGATGTTCTCTGCGGTATGGATTGTGGTAGCTAATAGCTGGCAGCAAACTCCCGCTGGTTTCAAAATCGTGGGAGAGGGGTTGAGTCAGCGAGCCGAAATCACAGACTTCTGGGCTATGGTTTTCAATCCATCGTCTATGGATCGTTTGTCCCATGTGATTATTGGTGCTTTTTTGGCAGGTGCTTTTTTAGTACTTAGTGTGAATGCTTATTACCTACTGAAAAAGAAATATGTCGAAATCGCCAAACCGGCGTTTAAAATTGCTTTAAGTGTAGCTATCATCTCTGCTCTCGCTCAATTATTTACCGGTCATCAGTCCGCGGAGGGGGTGGCTGTCAATCAGCCTGCCAAATTAGCTGCTTTTGAGGGACATTTTGATAGCTCTGCCGTTGCAGATCTATATTTATTGGGATGGGTCAATGCTTCCCAAAAAGAGGTGACAGGGATCGGACTTCCGGGAGGACTTTCCTTTCTTTTGCATCAGGATTTTACCACAGAAGTGACAGGATTAGATGCTTTTAATGAAGAAGATATACCCAGTCAGGTCAATGCTGTTTTTCAGCTGTATCACATCATGGTAGCTATTGGTATGTTTTTGATTGCTCTGACCCTCTTAGCGGGTTTTTATTGGTGGCGGGGCACCCTGTTTAATCAACGATGGCTGCTCAAAATATTTGTAGTTGCAGTACTATTACCTCAAATAGCCAATCAAGCGGGTTGGTTTGCTGCTGAAATGGGACGCCAGCCATGGGTGGTTTATGGGCTACTGCGCACTAGCGATGCCTTATCAAAAGCGGTTACAGCCAATCAGGTTTTGTTTTCACTGATTCTCTTCTCTCTGGTATATTTGCTGTTGTTTTTCTTGTTTCTTTATCTCTTAAATAAGAAAATTCAACACGGGCCCTACGATACTAAATTGGAAGATCAACGGCCCCGTCAATCGGAACCCATCTTATAAATCTTTTATTATGGAGTCTTTTTTAGGTCTAGAGTACAATGTATGGTGGTTTTTATTACTCGGAGCAACTGTCACGGGCTACGCGATCCTCGATGGTTTTGATATGGGTGTAGGTGCGATTCATTTATTGCTTCGTAAAGAAGAAAGCCGTCGTATTTCCTTAAATGCGATCGGCCCCGTTTGGGATGGGAATGAGGTTTGGCTGGTCATAACAGGAGGGGTCTTATTTGCTGCCTTTCCGCCAGTATATGCCACTTTATTTTCAGGGCTGTACATTCCACTGATCTTGTTTTTAGTAATGATTATTTTTAGAGCAGTGTCTATCGAATTTCGAGGTAAAGAGCCTATGGCCTGGTGGCGTAGAATGTGGGATTATATGTTTGCTATATCCAGTATTATCATGGCTCTGGCCCTGGGATTGGTTTTGGGGAATGTTTTACAAGGCCTCCCCATCGGCGCTGATGGGGAGTTTGATCGATCAGCCGATTTTCTATTTATTAATCCGTTTTCAGTTTTGACAGCGTTTACCTCTTTAGCCTTATTTATGTTGCATGGGGCCC
>CAZVFU010000026.1:0-28513 GCA_964626595.1 uncultured Saprospiraceae bacterium | reverse complement strand
TATATCATTCCTTAGTGTAAGTTAGAGCTGAAAGTGTTCCCAGATCGATAAAAAAAATAGGTTTGATGGAATGTATGGTGTGAACAATGCACCCCAAACCCACAATTCTAAGGGGTTCAACATTATAACGACCGGGATATCAAGCCACCGTTCATTTTGATAATAATGATTTAAAGTTCAACCCCTTCAGGCATACGCGTCAACTTAAGCAGACATCACCAATAAAGAATACTCTCTTTGCTTTAAGCTGATGCTTTTCAATGTCCACGCGCCAGGCCTTGCTCGTTCATTGTTACTTTTTGAGTGACCAAAAAGTAACCAAAAAATCACCGGGCTGGTCCTCGCTGCCGGTCGTTCTATCACTCGCTTCGCTAAACCTCTAAAAACTCACTCGAGGTCGCTTCTTTCCGTCGCTCCCTCGAGCTCAAACACTACAAGGTTTGCCACGCTTCCCAGCGTGGCCGCTCAGCTCGCTAAGAACGTCAACGGCCGCTGCGGAGGCCCGGTCCGGCAAAGGGGCTGCGCCCTTTTATTGTTCGCTCTAACGAGTACGCTTTTTACCTCTTACGTTTTGTTACTCGAAAACCCTTTTCATTTTACGTCTATTCCTTTTCCCTGTGTCTCGTAATCAGTGTAGTCCATCAAAGCAAGCTTACTTTTTATTTGGTGAAGCTGTCGATTTACTGCCCCGATTTTGCCTATAGAACTTTAAGTTGACGCCTATGCCCTTCAGGGTTGGAATTCTATTTGGCTCACAACCCCTAGCTTGCGCTCGGGGCTATTCACGTACAAGCCTTTCAGGCTTGTGTAGATAGGTTGATTCTATTGTGTAGAGAACCCTGGTCATGAATTGCTTTGAGAAAGGAGGTTGAAATAAGCAGGTAGAAATATGGCTTTCAATTTAAGGTAATGTGGATGTCATTTCGTGTTTCCTGCATCAAGGCTGCTACAGCCGCCGAAGGCGGAACCCGCAAGGGGTAGTAGGGGAGGCTCCGTCACGAGTATTCGTGGCGGAGCCTGTCCGAAAAAGCGAAGCATTTTGAGGACCGATAGCCCCGCATGACCCGACCCCCGAGCGCCGAAGGCGCTTCGGGGGATGCGGCCAAAAAAGAAATAGAATTCATTCCTTTGGAGTATTGTGTTTACCCGTTGATTTCAAAAAACGAAGGAATAGATGAATGGAAAATGACCGTAGTGTGTACTTTGGGTTAAAGTTTTTGTAAAAAAATACCAATTGGAGGGTGGATTGCGTTTTGAGAGAAACTATTCGAATCCGCATTATGTTTAAAAATTTGAATAGTATTGAAAACAGATATATTTTTGAATGTCATTACATTTTAATCTAAAATACGAGCCTTTTCTGTTGAGTTTAGGCTTTGCTTTTCTAGCCTTGAGCCCTCCCATGTCGGCGCGCACGGGCCCCACTGATGGCGCAGCTCCATATATTTTTGAGGAAAATAAGGGTCAGTTTGAGGATTTTATTTTTCACAGGGCCCACATGGGTTCAAAAACGCTGTATGTAGAAGAATCGGGGCTGACCTGGCTTTTTCAGCATGAGGGGGATTTGCAGAATCACCGTATGTGCAAGCCACATGGTTCTTGCTCAGCAGAGGAAGAAGAGCACAGTTTACGAAAGCATGCTTTTCAGGTCAAATTTGATGGCGGGCAAGCTCCGAATCGAGTCATTAGCAGAGATACGAGCTCCTATTACAAGAATTATTTGAGAGGCAAGGATCCTGCGCAGTGGGCCTCTCATGTTAGGAATTATCGGAAGGTGAGTCTTGAGGGGATTTACTCTGGGATTGATTATGAGATATTTCAAACTGAAACGACGATTAAATATGATTTTATTGTCAATCCAGGAGCAGATGCTGAACAAATAGCGATGAGGTATGAAGGGGTTGACACTTTGTACATTTCAAATGGAAGACTACATGTAGTTACATCTGTAGATACTTTGATTGAGAATCGGCCGATTGCATTCCAGAGCGTTAAAGGCTATCGGAAATATGTGGATTGTGAGTTTGTCATCGAGGAGAATACGGTGCATTTTAAGCTGGGACCCTATGATAAAAAATACGCACTCACCATTGACCCCGAATTGGTTTTTTCGACCTATTCGGGATCTACCGGGGATAATTGGGGGATGACAGCGGCGCCATCAGAAAACGAAGATGCATACGGTGCGGGGGTTTCATTTGAGGAAGGCTATCCCACGACTTTAGGGGCCTTTCAAACCCGGTATGCGCTTGGGAATGGAGAAAATGAGACAGATGTTGCCATAAGCAAGTTTTCATCGAATGGGACTCAGCTTATTTACGCCACTTATATAGGTGGGCGAGCCAGCGAGGTGCCGCATAGCATAATAGAAAACAGTAATGGGGAATTAGTAATTTTGGGTACCACCTCATCGCGTGATTTTCCCGTCTTACCCAATGCGTTTCAGCGAAGTTTTGCGGGCGGGGAGTCCCTTTTAGGAAATTTCTCTGTCAATGGCATTCCTTATTCCAGAGGTGCAGATATTTTTGTAGCGATATTGTCTGGTGATGGGGCAAATTTAAACGGATCTACTTATGTGGGCGGGGCCGACAATGATGGGCTCAATGTAGGCACACTGGAAGAGCTAGCGGTGAATTACGGGGATCAGCTGCGCGGTGAGGTGATTCTGGATCGACAAAACAATATTTATATTGCTTCTTCAACCTTATCCGAGGACTTTCCCACTTCAGGAAATGCTTATGAGCGAAATAATCGTGGAGGGCAGGATGCCGTTTTGTTCTCGCTGACTCCCGATTGTAGCACATTGCGATTCAGCACGTATGTAGGAGGAGCCAATGCAGATGCAGGGTATTCTTTGAAGCGCCGATCAGACGGAGGGATCTATATAGTAGGAGGGACCTCGAGTCCTAATTTTCCCACTACTTTTGGATCGATTCAAGGTTCTTATCGAAACAATACCGACGGCTTTATTTCTTTATTTAACCCCGATGCCAGTGGATTGCTAAGTTCTACTTATATAGGTACTGCGGGCTACGATCAAGTGTATTTATGTGCATTGAGCTACGATGATGAGATTTACATAACAGGTCAATCTGATATAGGCTTTTCGGTCTCTCCCGGAGTATACAGTAACCCCAATAGTGGTCAGTTTATTCAGCGATTAGCGCCGGACTTATCGGCTGTAGAACTTTCCACTGTTTTTGGGACGGGTAGTGGTGAGGTAGATATTTCCCCCACAGCGTTTATGATTGATACCTGTAAGCGCATTTTTTATTCGGGTTGGGGTGGAGTCACGAATAATCTAGGGGGAACTCTGAACAATTCGACTACAGATGGCCTGCCGATTACTCCAGATGCATTTCAGCGGACCACAGATGGAAGCGACTTTTACTTTATGGTTTTGGAGGCAGATTTTGATGATTTGATTTATGGAAGCTTTTTTGGGCGGTTGGATAATATATCAAATACTAATGATCATGTAGATGGGGGAACGAGCCGATTTGATGATAAGGGTATTATTTATCAAGCAGTATGTGCCGGCTGTGGTGGCTTCGATGATTTCCCTACAACTCCGCGTGCCTGGTCTCGGAGGAATGGTACTAGCGCAAGGTGCAATCTAGCCGTTATTAAGTTTGACTTCCAGCTTTCTCGATTGGAAGCTCAGATCGACCTGGAACTCGATACTTTCGGTTGTGCACCTTATGAGGCACAATTTATAAATAATAGTATTGGTGCTGATGAGTATTTTTGGGATTTTGGGGATGGGGATACTTCCACAGCTTTTGCCCCAGTGAATACTTACGATTCAATTGGTAAGTATGATGTCTTCTTTATTGCCAGCTCGAATAGCAGCTGTTTGGATCCGGATACAGTCCGTCTGACTATAGAAACGATATTGGCTGAACCTCCGAATTCTGACACATTGTTGGTTTGTGGAGAACCCTTTGTTGACCTGATATCTTCCCGGGAAGGAAAAAACCCCCAATATCAATGGAACGTAGGAGCTGATTCCCGAACCTTAAGGGCATTTTCCAGCGGGATTTATGCTGTTACAGCTACGGAGAGTAATTGTGTTTTTATCGACTCGTTTGATTTAACTTTAATTAATCCTTCAGTACGATTAGAAGACGAGATTTTTTGTGGATTAGATGAGACAGACCTGGTTTTGGATAGTCGAGCCGAGAATGTGATGTGGCAGCCGAATGGGGAGACTACAACGGAAATTACTGTTACGGAGAATGATCTTTACATAGCAAGCTATTCAATTGGGGAGTGTGATTTTGTGGATTCGGCAGCGATTGGCTTTGCCGCCATTCCCGAAATCGAAATTTTAGGTGAAGATGAAGCTTGCGAGGGAGAGACGGTACTATTAGAGATCCAGAATAATAGTCCGGCTACGATTGAAACCATAAACTGGTCTTCCGGCCAACGCACGAGAACTATTGGAGTTACCGAAACAGGCACCTATCAGGTTGAAGTTGTTTCGGATAGTAGCTGTGTTTTTCAAACAGAAAAATTTGTTTTTATCATCCCTCCTTTACCTCCGTTGGACCTTCCGGATACTTTGTTGTGTCGGGATAGCGAATATCGGGTTAATTTAAGTGAATATGCAGAGGCGGAAGCTGATATTCAGTGGAATGACGGTTCCAATGAAATTATGCGCAATTTTACTCAAGACGGGGTGTATTCGGTCCGGATTTCAACCGATTGCGATTTAATTCAGGAGTCTTTTTCTCTGGAATTTTCGCCATTTAATGCCGATGACCGGCCATACCACATTCCCAATGTGTTCACTCCAAATTCAGATGGAATAAATGATGTGTTTCAATTAGAGAAAGCCAATGAAATGGAGATACTGGACTTTGAAATGAAGGTGTTTGATCGTTGGGGCAATATGGTTTTCGATTCCCGGGACCATGAGTTCGGGTGGAACGGAAGGTTTAAGGGACCCTCAATGGATCCGGCCGTTTTTGCCTATATTATACGTTTGAACTATTTCTTGTGCGAGGTCCCTCAAGAAGTGAAGGAATCCAGTGACATAACGATTTCGAGGTGATATTAGAAGATTCACATATTTTTCTAGGTTAATGGAAGCAAGTATCTAAATTTATTTACCTTTGATCGCGGCCAAAACTATTTGCTATGCCGTTAGATACTTCCATCCGTTCCGTTCTCATTATAGGTAGTGGTCCCATTGTTATTGGGCAAGCCTGCGAATTTGATTATTCAGGGTCTCAAGCTTCGCGTTCCTTGCGCGAGGAGGGTATTGAGGTGTCCCTCATCAACTCCAATCCGGCTACGATCATGACCGATGAGGTTACAGCCGACCATATTTACCTGCTTCCCTTAACTCCTGATAGTCTCGAGCACATACTCAAAGAGCGAGAAATTGATGCTGTTTTGCCTACTATGGGAGGCCAAACGGCTTTAAATTTAGCTATTGAGGCAGATAAGATCGGTTTGTGGGACAAGTATAATGTTCGCATGATTGGCGTTGATATTGATGCCATTGAGCTGGCCGAGAATAGGGAGGCTTTTCGACAGCATATGATAGACATTGGGCAGAATGTGGCGCCATCTTATATCGCGAACTCTTTTCTGGAGGGCAAGGAAGCCGCTCAAAAACTGGGATTTCCTTTAGTCATCCGGCCTTCCTATACGCTGGGAGGTAGTGGAGGTAGTTTTGTTTTTACTGAAGATCAGTTTGACGAGGCTCTGCGAAGAGGACTCGATCGATCTCCTGTTCATGAGGTGTTAGTTGAAAAAGCGCTATTGGGCTGGAAGGAATTTGAGCTCGAATTGCTGAGAGACAGAAATGATAATGTTGTCATCATTTGTACGGTTGAAAATATGGATCCCATGGGGGTGCATACCGGAGACAGTATAACAGTAGCCCCCGCTATGACCTTATCAGATACGGCTTATCAGCATATGCGGAATGCAGCGATGCAAATGATGCGGTCTATGGGTAATTTCAGTGGAGGCTGCAATGTGCAGTTTGCGATGAATGCGGTTGACGAAAAGCTTATCGCTGTTGAAATCAACCCGCGCGTTTCTCGATCTTCGGCCTTAGCGAGCAAAGCGACCGGGTATCCTATCGCTAAAATTGCAGCGAAACTTTCCATTGGCTATACCTTAGATGAATTAAACAATCAAATAACGAAAACAACTTCGGCTCTTTTTGAGCCTTCCCTCGATTATGTTATTGTGAAAATGCCCAGATGGAACTTCTCTAAGTTTCAGGGGGCTGATCACACCCTTGGTCTTCAGATGAAATCAGTGGGAGAGGTTATGGCTATTGGTCGCTCTTTCAATGAGGCCCTGCAAAAGGCGGCTCAGTCGCAAGAAAATAATCGGATGGGGTTGGGTGCTGACAAAAAAGAGTGGATTCGGACTACGGATATATTGGAGCGTCTGAAAACACCTATCGATGATCGGGTGTACAGAATCAAAGATGCACTGCGGCTTGGAGTGCCCGTAAAAAGTGTCTGTAAGCTCACAGGAATCGACCCTTGGTTTATTGAACAGATTAAGGAGTTAGTGGATAAGGAGAAGGAACTCATGCGATTCAATTTACCTGAGGATATTCCACGGGATTTCTTTTTACGAATGAAGCAACTCGGATACTCTGATGCTCAATTAGCATGGCTCATGCGCGTAAATGAGTCTGACGTTTTCAAAAGACGTATGGCTCTTAATATCCGTAGAACCTTTAAAATGGTTGACACTTGTGCGGCGGAATTCGAGGCTCATACCCCGTATTTTTACTCTACTTTTGAAACAGAAAACGAAAGTAAAAAGAGTGATAAAAAGAAGATTATCGTACTGGGATCCGGTCCAAATCGAATTGGTCAGGGCATTGAGTTTGATTACTGTTGCGTTCATGGATTACTTGCCATCAAGGAAGCGGGATATGAGTCAATCATGATTAATTGTAATCCGGAAACGGTTTCTACAGACTTTGATGTAGCGGATAAGCTATATTTTGAACCGGTTTTCTGGGAGCATATTGAGGAGATTATTCATCTGGAAGAGCCGGAAGGCGTGATTCTTCAGTTAGGAGGACAAACGGCACTGAAATTGGCCGAAAAATTTAAGGAACACAATATTCCCATCATAGGGACATCCTTTGACTCTATGGACCTGGCTGAAGATCGGGGGCGATTCTCTGACTTACTAAAGTCACTGGATATTCCCTACCCTAAGTATGGGGTTGCCGCCGATGCTGAGGAAGCATTGCGGATTGCCAATGAGGTAACCTATCCCGTGCTCGTTCGACCGTCATATGTATTGGGTGGCCAGCGCATGCGAATTGTGATCAATGACGATGAGCTGGAGAAACAGGTGTTGAGTATTTTTAAGCATATGCCGGATAACCGAGTTTTGGTCGATCAATTTTTAGATCGCGCCAAGGAAGCTGAGATCGATGCTATATGTGATGGAGAGTCTGTTCATATCATGGGTATAATGGAACACATTGAACCTGCAGGTATTCACTCCGGCGATAGCTCGGCCGTTCTTCCTACCTACAGCATTGCCGATGAAAGTCTGGAACTGATGAAGGAATATACCGCTAAAATAGCTAAAGCGCTAAATGTCAAAGGGTTGATCAACATCCAATTTGCGATTAAAGATGATAAGGTGTATGTGATTGAAGCTAATCCCCGTGCGTCGCGCACAACTCCATTCATCGCAAAGGCATATGGAGTACCTTATTTAAATATCGCTACTCATGTCATGTTGGATAATAAGAAATTGAGTGATTTTAAGGTTGAGAAAAACCTAAAAGGCTACGCGATTAAAGTTCCCGTCTTCTCTTTTGATAAATTCCCCAATGTCGACAAGGCTCTTGGGCCCGAAATGAAATCAACCGGAGAGGCCATCCGTTTTGTGGATAGCCCGGCAGACCCTTACTTTAGGGAACTCTTTAAAAATCGATCCTTGTATTTATCCAGGTAAGCTCAGGAGGTGAAATTACCGATATAAAACGCTAAAGGTGCGACCGCAGGCGGGTCGAAATTTCTGTTGCCAAAGGCAAAGCTTCCTTTTGCTGATCGTTAAATACGTCCCATACAGACCAATGACTGATTAGAAGAGATAAGTATGCCGCTTCTTTATCGAAATCTACTATATTTAGCCAGTATCGAATAGACTCAAAACTGATGTTTGAAAAGACCTGAGAAGCCGTTTCGAGATCTTTTGGATCATATCTTTTTAGCTCTGTAAACAAATCGGGTCTTAATTTTTTTGCCGTCCGCACAAATTCATAGAGCGCTATATTAAAAAAGCGATGAGGTTTAGTCATGCCGGGGATGAGTTGATCGACAGAAAAAAGCCAAACGCCTTCGTCAAAATGTGTTTCGCAAGCATGAACCTGTTCAATGTCAGGGGTCATAAATGGGTGTGGATATACGACTACAGTATCAAATTCATTCCAGTCTGAAAAGGACAAATCCAGGGCATGGTTCAAAACAAGAGCCTGGGCGGACCAAAGCACTTTTAGATCATCAGGAAAATTGGGAAGGGATTGAAGGATATAATCTCTTTTCCTGTGAAACTGGATACATTCCTTTCCAAACTTTTTTTGTTTCTCCGGCGAAAGAGAGGCATAAAACGATAAATGCGTAGCTATGAAAATGTGCTCTCGCTCATCGATTTGGATTGGGTATTTATTAAGCCAGTAGTGATTTAGTTCAGAAGAAAAAATATAGGTTAAAAACCCTAGTGCTAAAACGGGAAGAATGCCCCAACGCCACTGAGGAGAGTCTTGAATGAAGATCATAAAGAGGACGAGAGCAAGAATAAGTCCCAATAAAGAAAATAGTGCACGTGATAGTATCATGACGTCTAAACCCGATTATGTATTGAAGGTAATAAACTTGTGATTATGCAGGTCGGGGTTTATCCCTTTTTTTCCTTAAATATTTTTTCCTGTCGTAGAAAAGTATATCTTTGCCATCGCCTAAAAAGTTAAGGTACCTTAGCTCAGTTGGTAGAGCACAGGACTGAAAATCCTGGTGTCCCTGGTTCGATTCCTGGAGGTACCACTTTTATAAAAGCCGTCTGTTTATTACAGATGGCTTTTTTTTTGCAAAAATTTGCAAAAAAAAACTCTCAAACTGTTTTTAACAGATGAGAGCTTTTTCAAACCTTTATAACTCTAAAAGAAAGAGTCAAGAAGAGGCGCTTATTCAGAAAGTATTTCTTGAAGTTTCGCCTGAATAGCTGGATCTTCCTGAACTGCTCGCATGATATTCTGATACTTTTCTACGGCTAAGCCAGACTCCTCGATTGCTTTTTTCATTTGTTGCTGAGCTTCTTGCTGGACGGCTTGAATAGCTTGAATTGATTTTTGGTATTTAGCCATATCTTCCTCAGATATATCGGATTCCTCTCCTTCAGCCTGCGATGCTTGTTGAATCTCATTAAATTTTTGAATGTCTAAGCCTTCTTCTTGAATGGCACCGACCATTTTATTTTGAACTTGCTGATTTACGGCCTGCACTTGCTGAAATGCGGATGCAAATAACTTCATATCGGCATCACTAACTTCTGAATCTTGAGCTATAAGTGAGCTAGAGATGAATGCAAGGGAGAAAAGAAAGAGTGAAACTTTTTTTACAAATGCCATAATTCTTATTTTTTTGGTCGTGCATTTTGGCATAAATACACAATCATTTGAAAATATATGTATGCAACGGGGCTCTTTCTCTGATGTTGTACTGAAAGTGATAAATTCCCCAGATGGGTGTCTGACTGTTATTTTATTGCTGAAAAGGGCCTTAAAAAATTGGAAACAGCACTTATGTTTCGCTTTGGTTTCTATAGCCCACTTTCAGTATTGGGTATAAACGCTGTTTTATGGATGAAATGTGAGTAGATTTAGTCAGGAGTTTTAAGGATTTAAAAACAAGCGGAAGGCTCCACGGTCATTCTGGTTTGCAACGGCATTTTTTACTGTCATTTGGATAATAATCGAGAAAAAATTTAAGATATACTATTGGTATTCAGGTATTTGTGACCGAGAGTTAAGGCTTTTATTGATCTATTTTTGGATCGGTAGAAGGCTAGAAAAGTTTGAAAGTTTCGTCTGGCAGGAGCTGGAATGATACAATCTAATTTCCTAGTTCGGGGTACAAGGAGTGAGGGATTGTTGATCGAGTACTATCCCCTTCGCCTGTCAGATATAAAGCAAAAACACCATCTGGTAACTCACAAGACATTTGCTGAGCTTGCTCATGAGGTATGTTCTCGATTTTTTCTCTACCCCAAACCGGGCATGATTGTGATTCAATTTGGTGAGTTTCTTTATATGCATTATGTTCCTTCAGCGGATCGGCCGTGCAACAGGGGTTTGTTTCCGTTTTTCTGACGATATATATGTAGCGCGTTTTTTCTTTGGGGAATGTAGAATCAGCTACATTTTTTTCAAATGTGCAGGTGCATATAACAAGAGGCGCAGTCTCTTGATCCAAATCGCCAAAGGACAACCACGTAGAGAATCCGAGACTTATAAATACCGTCAAAACATAACCAACGTACTTACTCATAATTTGAGTTTTTAAAGGTTAGGAGTCTAATGTGGAAGCCACTGTTTTAAAGTTACGATATAAAAGGGTGATATTGTAGGTTTGCAATCATAAATCTTGAAAATGAAATACGATGCAACAGTCGAAAGGTATAAAATTAATAGGTTTCTGTTAACTTAAACATGAGGTCTGTAAAGGGCTCTGCTTCCTCATACATACTATCCACATACGCATTACTTTGCAATTTGATGTGATCAGGTTGATCATCAATCATTTTACAGACCAATTCAATATTTCCAAATCGCTGGTCACCGGGTTCCAACCGTCTTTTTGAGGGCTTCATATAATGGCGATGCCAGCTGTATTGTCTTGAGCCCTTCGCCTTTAAACGAAGATCCGACATCGAGTTTATGTATTGAAGGCTTTGAAGGACTTGTTTCCAGTGGGCCAGCAACATCAACGACTTGTCCATTGGTAATTGAATGCGGTGAACATCTAAAATAAACCCATTCGAAGCATCCTGTCTCAGAAAATCAATATCTGGATGCGATTCATCTCCATTGATAAATTTGAGATATGCGGACCGCAATTCATTGAGAATGCGTGAAAACTCGGCATCATATTGCCACTGCTCCAGCCCTTTTTTTATATGGTCTTCAACCTCATAGGAAGTACGGTCATTTTTGGGTGGCTTTGACGATAGGTTTGCGAACCATGATAAAATATTTCTCATAATAGTATAATAGTCCAGAGCCGATAACAGTTTTGCAAATCGCAGTGTTTTTTAACAGCTCATCAGTGAGACTGCGGGTTTTGATGATCTCCGCTACATCCCCGGCCAGCTCATAAAATCTCGTTCTGAGGGTTTTACAATTAAGATGAAGTCCATACAATAGCAAAAAAAAAGACCCCTACGGAATCGTAGGAGTCTTTTTTGGGTATACTTACGAACTAAGTTTCTAGTATCGGTAAGCATCTGTTTTGTAGGGTCCTTTTTTATTGACACCAATATAATCAGCCTGATCATCAGTTAACTCTTCTAAATCAACGCCAATTTTAGCTAAGTGCAGACGTGCTACCTCTTCATCTAATCGTTTAGGCAAAGTGTACACTTTGTTTTCGTAATTATCATTACGATTCCATAACTCAATCTGAGCTAAGGTTTGATTCGTAAATGAGTTTGACATCACAAAGGAAGGGTGACCCGTTGCACAACCCAAATTCACTAAGCGGCCTTCAGCAAGGACAATAATGTCGTTACCGTCAATGGTATACTTATCAACCTGGGGCTTGATTTCTTTGCGGCTTGTGCCGTAGTTGGAGTTAATCCAGGCCATATCGATCTCGTTATCAAAGTGGCCAATGTTAGCTACAATTGTTTTGTCATTCATCATGCGGAAATGCGGTTCAGCAATGATATCCTTATTTCCTGTAGCGGTCACAACGATATCCGCTCTTGGGATCGCATCTTTCATTTTCTTAACTTCATATCCGTCCATGGCGGCTTGCAATGCACATATCGGATCGATCTCAGTCACTATAACGCGACATCCGGCAGATCGTAGGGAAGCAGCAGAACCTTTACCCACATCACCATATCCGGCGACAACAGCAACTTTACCCGCCATCATGATATCAGTGGCACGTCGAATAGCATCTACGCAAGATTCACGACATCCATATTTGTTGTCGAACTTCGATTTTGTAACCGAGTCATTCACATTTATAGCCGGCATCGGAAGTGTACCCTTTTTCTCACGCTCATAAAGTCGCAATACGCCGGTCGTCGTCTCTTCAGAGATACCTTGAATTTCAGATGCTAATTCAGGAAAATTATCCAAAACCATATTGGTTAAATCACCTCCATCATCCAAAATCATATTCAATGACTTTCCACCCGGGAATGCGTCAATAGTTTGTCGTAGACACCAATCATACTCCTCTTCAGTCATTCCTTTCCACGCAAAAACCGGAACTCCTGTTTTTGCTATAGCTGCTGCTGCATGATCCTGTGTACTGAAAATATTACAAGATGACCATGTCACCTCAGCCCCTAATTCGGTTAGGGTCTCTATCAACACTGCGGTCTGAATCGTCATGTGCAGACAACCTGCAATACGAGCTCCTTTAAGAGGCTTGTCCTTTCCGTGCTTTTCACGAAGGGCCATAAGTCCTGGCATCTCAGCTTCTGCGAGTTCAATTTCCATCCGGCCCCAATCGGCTAAAGAGATGTCTTTAACCTTGTAATCTAATTTTTGATCAACTGCTTGCATTATTACTTTTTTAATTTCGGTGCAAAGGTAAGAAAATTTGCACTTTTAACTGGTTTACCATTCAAACCCATAACCTATGTAATGGTTGAATGAATGCTTGACATAGATGTTATTTTACATTGAATTGGCAATTCTCCCTCTATGGGGATAGAACGGGTATGTGATGACCCGGGGAATTTAAGCCCAAAGACAGGCAAGTGATTCGGTTTGCAACCTCGTAGAATAGGCATTGTCACTAAAAATTTTACAGTACCCGAGTATTCTTCGCTTCGCAGTAAGAGATGTGTTTTATCTTATGAGCCGGATGGCTGCCCGTAAACAAACTTTTGGCTTTCAAATTTGCTCATCGTAGGAGCATCAGAATAAAAAAAAGCCGCAGCGATAAATCACTGCGGCTTTAGACTTTACTGCGGGTCAGAATTTACTGAAGGATGACCTTCGTCTGATACACTTCTGTTCCCTGCACCACTTGTAAGAGGTACATACCACTTTTTAGTTGGCCGGTCTCGATGGTCTCAACCACTTGACCTCGGGCTGATTGTCCTTCAAGAACTCTGCGCCCTCTCATGTCGTAAATAACATATTCTGAGGTGTTTCCTCGATTTGGGATACGGACCTGAATACGTTCCCGGGCTGGATTGGGATAAACCTCTAAATTTTGATCAACAATCGGGTCTTCTGCACTAACCGATAAGTCCGGCTCTACGATCGTACCCAACTCAGCAGTTACAGCCGATTTGCTTAATCCACCGTAATTCACAGTGGCTTCTGTAGCATAATTTAGGGCATCAAAAATATGGAAGTCATCAATGGTCCAACCTTCTGCCTCGGCTCCAGTCTGTGTTCCAAATCGGAATCGAATGAAAACATCTTGAGCACCGGCATAAGGGCGAAGGTCAACATAGGTGGTGAAAAAACCTTCACTGTCGCCCCAAAAGGCGCGCTGATTGACCTTTGCGAAGGTAGTATAGTCCAATTTACCTCTGTAAGAACCTCTAAACATGAGTGGTCCTAAATCATTAAAGGTGTTTCCGCCATCATTACTAATCTCGATAATACCCCCGTCCGTTCCCGGATTGGTAAAGTATTCATGAGTAAACCTCAAAACAGGGAATGCTCCATCAAGGTCGTGACCGGAAAAATTGAATATGAACTGATCATTTTCTGCACCTGTATTGGGAACAAAAAAGGCTTGTGAGGTGTCAGGTCCCATATCCTCCATTAATCGGAACGGATCGTCTCCCGCAAAGCTTGAGGCAATCCAATTTTGGACGACCTCGCTCGTTTCATTAAAATCCTCCTCTTCTAACCATCGTGACGCCCGGTCGGCATCAGACTGCAATTCGTACTGGACTAACAACTCTTCATTGATAGCGAGCTCTGATATCTCGAAAACCAATTCATTGCCATTGATGGTTGGCTCTATCGTTCCGGACCCATTCACATAACTGCAACCGTCGGGAATCAAATCCGTTAAAACCACTTCTGTTTGGGCTTCCTCTGTGAAATTGCCCAGTAATATTTCTACCTGAAACACATCTCCTCGCTCTATATTCGGCGTGGAGCTTTTTTGAATGAACATATCACTTACGCAAGAAATGGGTGTATCAAAATTCTCTTTCGCATCTCTGCGTGTATCGGTGCGCCCTTGATCCGCATCTACACCTAGACCTCTTCGCGCAAACACATCCCAAATCAAACACTGATTTACTCCATCATACAATACAGAATCCGCAGCGAGAATCGCGTCGCGCCCATCTACAAAGCCGGGACTACATGCCTGTAAGGCCATGCCTTCCATGACGAGTTGAATGGCTATGTTATTTCCACCCGTTCCAGTTTTTACATCTGGATCGAAACCGTACTCGCCAACAAGTGCCCAATACAAATCCCACAACATCGTATTCCAAATCTCACCAAGTGGGTGGGGCGCTGTACCGGATAATATGATATCTTCATAGGTTTGAGGATTTACATTCATATCAGTGGAGTAAGGAAAGTTTCGGATACCGCGTCCGTCGATATCTTCACGGGTCACATAAGCTCCAATGCCTCTTGGGTCTGTTGGGTTATCATCTTCATCAACCGTTAAGGCTACAGTGAAAAAGTCACTCCATCCTTCGCCCATTTGCTCATCATTTCCTAAACAACCCGAAGCAGAAGCACCCCCAGTCAGACGATTAGAAATACCGTGACCGTATTCATGAGCAATGATTCCATTATCCAAAGAACCATCAAAACGCTCCGGACCGGTCGATGCCTCAGGCAATGCGAGTTGAACCCGGAGGTCTGATCCGGCTGCTACTCGAATTTCATTGCAATCCGCACGAGACATAAATACACTTGGAATATTTATCAGGTTCACATTGTCCACGCCTGTCATACCAATAACGCCATTCCCTTGATTATTGCAAATGATAACAGCAATAGCCCCTTCCTGCTGAGCATTG
Source organism: uncultured Saprospiraceae bacterium (assembly GCA_964626595.1). Taxonomy (GTDB): domain Bacteria; phylum Bacteroidota; class Bacteroidia; order Chitinophagales; family Saprospiraceae; genus JAWLFI01. Next base: position 13,261 of record CAZVFU010000026.1, on the reverse strand, counting down.
AACACCTTGGAACTAAATGAACACTCCCCCCGGTCAATCAGAGCGATTTTACCCTCAAGCTCATCACCATTAAGAATATCCTCACAGCCATCTGTTGGAAATTGAATTCCATCGTCTACAATGACAACATCACCTTCAACGGGGTCATCACTCAACTGGTCTCCAAAATCAGCAATTCCAGCGACATAATTACCAGCAAAAGTTTGTGGCGCTACCACAGTGACATATTCTGTGCTAGCTGACTCATTATTCCACTCAAACATGCGCATTGTTCCACTGCCTCCATCCGGTGGTGTGGAAAAGGTCGCATTATTGATGTTTTGCCCCGAATTGGCATCAAATTGTGCCGCTCCGCGAACAGGATCATTCGCCACCCCTTCTCCAGTGTAGTTCGTAGCCTGAAAATTTCCAGCCGCTTCATCCAGGCCGTAGTAGTAAGCTATATCATGCATCATGTTGATCACATAAAACAAATTGGCTGTTGCAGCATCTGTATAGGTCTGAGGTTCTAAACTGTTATCTAAAGGGAAATCGAAAACCAAATCTGCTCCACCATCGACATCGAAATCAGAAGTAAGATTTCCATCCCGATCTGGAAAACTGTGGGTGTTATTTCCTCGGGTGATTGTAAATTCAGCGCCTTCTTGCCCATCCGTATCGTGCCAACCGAAAGGTGAGGCTTCTACGTCAGCCGGATTCTCAATTAAACTTCGCTCGCCAAAAAGAGGATTTTCAAACGGCAAACCAAAAACCCGGTAAGACGCATTGTCTGATTGAGGCATGGCCGCAGATACCCAGGTATCTTCCGTCTGCTCCATACAGTGTTTTCCGTGGGCGTGTGCATCCCCAAAGCTACATTTCACTGTCCAGTTGTTTTCATCTAAAAGTGCACCCGTAATGGCATCAATCCGCATACTCATCCAGTCTTCGTGACGGATAACGTCTATTGACAAATCCCAGGCCAGCCGGAGTTGTCCATCTGGTGATTCCTGATAAACTAATCGTGCAGGAATCGGCCGTTCAGAAATATTCCCGGGCTCAAAGGTGAAGATGTCCTCATCCACATCATTGGTTATTGAGGCCATCATTTGTGTCCGGGGGGCATTGATGCCCAAATAGCCGGCAGCAAGCTGCACAGCCGTTTTGGCCTCTATGGCCGGTTCATAATCTTGTATCTTGTCTTGCAGCTGACCATGGACTCTGGGTGCCGAAAATCGAACAGATCCCGTCTCATCCATGTGGATTCCCGTGATCGCATTATAGATGTCTATGCCATTCCACTGCTGCGTAAAGTACATGTGATACACGCCGGATACCGATCCGCGATAGGCATCCACGAGTTTCATTTCGCGCACATCAATCTCTTCAACCTGCCACTCCGTGGCTTGTTTTTGAATAAAAAGTCGTGCCTGATCCTCCATTTGGATAGGCGATTGCGCCATAGAGGTGTTAAATAATGCCCAACAAAAAAGGGCGATTAGAGTAAAGTTTCTCATATATTCTTCATATTTGGGTTAGGATTATTCCAAAAGTAAGCAAACTTTCTTTGTTCTTATGATGATATTTGTGAATTCTGTATCCTGAGTATAAATAATGACAAAAAAAATAAAATAGGAATGAAAGAAAAATCAGTTAAAGATAAAGCGCTTGCGATTGTTGGCCGAAAAGAGGTCGTAGACGCCGTAGAGACCCAACAACCCATCCAAAAAATCATGATCCAGAAGGGAATCACAGGCGAAATGGAGGTGCAAATTCGTAACCTGTGTAAGGATCATGACATTCCCTTTCAGGTGGTGCCCCGGCAGGTCCTGGCCAAGTGGTCAGATGCTTATCATCAGGGCCTCATTGCTCTCCGATCCCCTGTTCGATTTTTTTCCGCCTCCGATGTTATTGATCAAGCCTACCACCGGGGTGAGGCTCCCCTTATTATTGCCATGGATGGGGTGAAGGACGTAAGAAACCTGGGAGCCATTGCCCGCTCTGCGGAAGCGCTGGGCGCTCACGGCTTGCTATTTCCTGCAAAAGGCACGGCCATGATCAACGATTTTGTGATCAAAAGTTCTGCAGGTGCGATACTGAACATCCCTCTCATCCGAGCGACTTCCCTCGAAAATGCTCTTCGGGATATCAAAGAAATGGGACTGACCCTTTTGGGAGCAGATGGGGATGCCAAAACTCCTGTTCGAAACATCGATTTTACGCCCCCGACAGTTGTGGTCATGGGAAGTGAAGGCGAAGGTCTTCGACCGCATATTACCCGCCTGCTTGATGACACCTTTCAAATTGAACAAAAAGGCCAGGTTGAGTCTTTTAATGTCAGTGTCGCAACAGGCATTATTTTATACGAAATTTTCGTTCAAAGAAACAAATAAATACAACATGACTTTACTATGGATACTTTCTGTACTATGCAGTTGGCTCATTCCGGTCAATGCCTCCGGCTCTACTCTGGCCGAACCCACTGCCACAGTAGAAGCAGACACCCTGGAACATGCGCTTTTATGGCGAATTAGTCACTCCTCAATGGATGAGGATAGTTACCTCTTCGGAACCATTCACATGATTTCATCTCAGGATTATTTCATTCCGCAAGGACTCCTAACGGCCATTGATCAAACGGATGAGATCGTATTCGAAATCGATATGGCTGCGATGTCTGATATGTCTCAGATGATGGGAATGATGTCACAGTTGACAATGGAAGGTGATACTACCCTAAAAACCCTGCTTTCACCCGAAGATTACGAAATAGTGCAAAACTTCTTCAAAGAAAAAGGGCTTCCCCTATTCTTCCTCGAAAAGATTAAACCCATGTTCCTGTCAGCAATGGTCGGAATGGACGGTGATATTCCCATGGGCGGGAACGGAATGCCCGATCTCAGTAATGCCCTTGGAGACAATATGAAATCCTACGAATTTGAACTCAATAGCATAGCGGAATCCGCCAATAAATCCGTCTCCGGACTCGAAACCATTGATTTCCAAATGAGCCTGTTTGATCAGATTTCTTATCAAGATCAGGCCCAATATTTAGTCGAAAGTATTCACCAGGTCGATGAGGGCGGTTTGATGGAGGACGGTATTTTCAAAATGTACACTTCCATGAATATTAATAAGATGGCCCAGTCTTTAAGTTCAGAGGGCGGAATCGAGGGGCTCGAAGATGCCCTTCTCAGTGATCGAAATATGAATTGGATCCCACTCATGGTGGAGCAAATGAGGTTGCGCCCCACCCTTTTTGCCGTTGGAGCTGGTCATTTAGGCGGAGATAAAGGAGTGATTCACCTTCTTCGAGACGAGGGATATACGGTCACACCGGTCTTGAATCGCTAGGAGATTAATTAATTTTTTGGGCGTGCCCCCCGAGGCTCCGCCAGCCGGCGGAGCTCCAGTGTTTGCTAGAGACCTTTTGAGCCTCGGGGGTCGGTCCCTTCCGGGGTTCGCTTTGCTCCGTACTTCGTGACCCGCCCCCAAGGTGGCGGTCCCACTCCGTACGGCTCCCTTTGGTCGCCCCCTTCAGGCACCTCACGCACTAAGATTTGCGCGTGCCGGTTGATGAATTGTACCCTCAGCGTTTTTTTGTAGCAGAAAGTGTAAGTACTTTCACTTCGAGGCGCCATTCGTTCAGGGTTTCTCATAGCGTCATTACCACTAAATAGGTATAGAAAGGTCGCACCTTTTCTCTACTGTGGAGGAAAAACGAAGGGCTGGATAAAAAAAATCAATATAATCCAACTCGAACCATAAAATAATGCAACCTTTAAAAAATCTCGAAAAGCGGTCTGCGACTTACTATTGTTGGCGATAACAGGGCTGTCGGCCCATACAGTAGCGGTACTTCAGCGCTAATTTCGGTGATTCGGAGGATTTTACCAGTTAAAATAATAGCCCGGATTTTGGTTTAATTTACCACGCCTTTGAGATTCCATAATTTTTTTTAGCGAACCCTAATTTTATTGAACGTGACTTCAGGATTTCGTACTTTGTCCTCGGAATCTATCTCAGAACATAACTTAAATTTACAAACCCATGCCTAACATAATCTCATTATCCGGAGCTTACCCCAAATGGGGCAAAAAAACATGGGTGGCGCCCAATGCTACTCTCGTAGGAGATGTCGTGTTAGGGGAGAACTGCAGCGTATGGTTTCAGACGGTCATTCGCGGAGATGTCAACCAGATTCGTATTGGCAATGATGTGAATATCCAGGACGGTGCCATTCTACATTGTACCTATAAAGAGGCAGAGCTTTTGATTGGGAACAATGTCTCCATTGGTCATGGTGCTATCGTTCACGGTTGTCAGGTAGAGGATGATGTGCTTATTGGTATGGGCGCCATTGTCATGGATCATGCTCATATACCCTCTAATGTAATCATTGGAGCGGGGTCCCTCGTTCCTGAAAATAAGAAACTCGAATCAGGTTATATTTACGTGGGGCAACCGGCCCGACCCTTGCGGAAAATAGAGGAAAAGGATGCGAACAAGCTCATACGCCGCACGGCGGAAAACTACACCAAATACGCTTCCTGGTACGGGAATATGTAGTTGTTGAATTTGTAAGGTCACTTCCCTTCCTTAAAAGGGGAGCCCTCTTTTCCAAAAACTACCTAACCAAAAGGAGCTGAGATATTGATTTCAGTTTTGAGATAATCCGGGATTGCATGGAACTCGTGGGCGCTATGCTTCTTTGAGGGGAACTAGTTTTCAGAAGGGGTAGATTTGCCTTGGCGGATCGCATAAACTCCTGAAATAATCAACGCCAAACCAGTCAAATGATACCAGGCGAGGACCTCTCCGTCCCAAAAACCCCACATTAAGGCTACAATAGGAATCAAATACGCAACAGAACTGCCAAAGACAGCATCGTTCCACTGCACCAATTGGAAAAACAATACTGTTGCGGCAAAAGTGCCCACCCAGGATAGTATGGCAATATAACCCAAAGCTTCCCAGGCTCCTTCAGCTGTTTGAAGCGTGTTTACAAAGTCAGTCTGAAGAAGATAGATGATGACGAAAGGTCCCAGTAAACTAAAGGTCGTTGCGTTCAAGCCAAAAGCAGTCATCGATCGCAAGTAGCGGTGGACAGTGTTTCCACTTACAGCGTATGAAATGGCCGCGATTACAGCCAGAAGGGTGTAAAATAAATTGCCTTCAAGAGAGGACTGCCCCGACATGATGACCAAAAGAACAGCCCCGCTCAAGCCTAAAATCACTCCGACCAGCGATCGCCAAAGAAAAGACTGCCCAAAAAAAAGTAAGCCTAAAATGAATGTAAAAAGGGGCGTCAGACTGTTCAGGATCCCCGCCAGGGAACTGCTGATCTCAGTTTGTGCGAAGGCGAAAAGAAAAGCCGGCAAGCCACTTCCCGTCAAAGCCACTAATAAGATGTACTTCACCTGACTTCGTTTGATTTTATTTAAATAGCGGAGAAATATAGGGAAAAACAGGACGGCCGCTAATCCTATCCGAAGGCAAGCAACTTGTTCTGAGCTGTACACCTCCAGTCCTCTTTTCATTAAAATGAAAGAACTTCCCCAGATTAAAGACAGGAGAAGTAAAATCGTCCAGCTATACACTCTTTTTTTATTCAAATCACTTCCGTTTCGTGCGAATTTTTACTTGATCATGCATAGCTATAAATTAGAATTACCATCATTTGTTTTTGTATGCTGCTGAAAGTGTTAAATTTGTGTTCATCGCATCAATTAATATGGAACAGTTAGAAAACATGGTTGAAGTAAAGCTATTCTCCGGAGCAAACTCCCAGTATTTATCTGAGAAAATTGCAGATCACTATGGTTATGCGCTCGGCAAAAGTACACTCCATGTTTTTAAGGATGGAGAAATGCAGCCGGAGATTTTTGAGTCTGTTCGTGGGGCATATGTTTTCTTTATTCAGTCCACCTTCGCGCCGACAGCAAATTTGTTCGAGTTGTTACTCTTGATTGATACGGCAAAACGAGCCAGTGCAGGCTACATTACGGCAGTAATTCCATACTATGGCTACGCCAGGCAGGACCGAAAAGACAAACCCCGTGTTCCGATTTCGGCCAAACTCATCGCCAATTTGCTGCAGGCTGCAGGTGCCGATCGGGTGATGACAATGGATTTTCACGCAGACCAGATCCAGGGATTTTTTGACATCCCTGTTGATCACCTCAAGTCAGATGCGATTTACATTCCTTATCTGCGGAAACAAGATATGTCTAATATTATTTTTGCTTCGCCTGATGTAGGGGGGGTGAAGCGCACCCGCAAGTACAGCAAGTTTTTTGACCGACCTCTAGTTATTTGTGATAAAGTAAGAGAAAAGGCGAACGAGGTGAAGGGGATGACTGTTATCGGAGATGTAGATGGAGCAGATGTGATTTTAGTAGACGATATCGTAGATACTGCGGGCACCCTGTGCAGGGCTGCAGATGCTATCGTAAAAAAAGGAGCGAAAACAGTACGGGCTATTTGTACCCATCCCGTCCTATCCGGAGCAGCATATGAGAATATCGAGGAGTCCGAACTCACAGAGCTGATTGTGACGGACACCATTCCACTCAAGAAAAAATCCTCAAAGATCCGGGTTCTGTCTACCGCAAAACTCTTTGCTCGGGCGATTCGCAATACCCATGAGCACCGATCGATTTCCGCTCTTTTCGTAGAATAGAAAAAATGCCTGATAGAAAGCTAGAGATTTGTTGAGCTTTTTCTATCTTTGCCCTCCGTTTAAATACTGGATGATATGGAAGTTATAAAAGTAAAAGGAGAAATCCGTACTGACTTAGGCAAAAAGGCGACAAAGGCATTGAGAAGAGAAGGTCTCGTGCCATGTAATTTATATGGTAAAAGTACATCTTTGCATTTCTCAGCGAGTCCTGGTGATTTTAAAGGTCTTATTTATACACCAGACTTTAAAAAAGCAGAGATCGAGTTAGATGGCGAAACACATCGCTGCATTCTTAAAAAAGTGGACTTTCATCCGGTTACTGATGAAATCATGCACATCGATTTTCTGAAGTTGGTAGAAGATCGAAAGGTTCGGGTCCAGATTCCGGTTCATTTGAATGGGACGGCTCCGGGCGTAACCGATGGTGGTCGTCTAGTGCAGACCCTACGTAAGGTTGAAATCAAAACGACACCCAAGTATTTGATCAATGAGTTGTTTATTGATATTTCCGAAATGGTTATGGGAGACACGGTGCGAGTGAAGGACATCGATGAATCAGATACCTTTGAAATTGTAAATCACCCGAGTATACCGATCGCCTCTATTCAGGTGCCACGTACGATTAAGACGGTGGCAGAGATGCTTGAAGAAGGTGAAGCGCCCGACCTTGAAGATGAAGATGCTGAAGGCGAAGAAGAAGGAACTGAAGGAGAAGAAGGGACTGAAGAAGGGTCGGCTGAATAGTTTTCTTCTCTTTTTTCTTAGAAAATATAAATGGGGTATCGACTTGTCGATACCCCATTTTCTATATATGGAATTTGGTTAATTTGATTACGTATTAAAGATATTTTTAATATATTTAGGAATCTATATTTGAAAAGCACTGATTAATAGATAATTAAAAATATCATTTATTGGCTATATGAAAAATACCATGTTTTTCGAGATACATATCCATAATCTTAATATATATTTGCAATAGCGATACGAAGAAGTTCGGTCGTTCCAACCCAAAGGGAAGGTCAACCACCCTTCCCCAACCACATGAGTCTTGAGCAAGAGCTCTGGACTACCAACAGCCTGATTTATTTTGATAATGATTCCAGCGAGGTTTTAACAGGTAAACGTACCTGTAGAAGAACCGACTATTATGGATATAGCGGTGAATGGATGTTCCCATCCCATTTGCTGTGCGCTATATAAACAGTATCATTTTCAAATTTAAATCTAAGATCTCATGAGGAAAACGAATTTTACACTCGTACCCATCGGAAGATCAAGTCGCAAAGCAAACGGTAAACACAAAACAACTTTGACTTTAGCACTTTTCTTCCTGTTTGCCCTGGTGGCAAACGAATTGCAAGCTCAATGTTCCATCAGCTGTAAAAATGTGAACATTTCTGTAGGTCAAAGCTGTGAAGCTGATCTAAACTGGTCTACTTTGGCTTATTTGCCGTCGGCATGTAACCAAAGCCCATCTGACGACGACTTTACTATAATGATGTACGAACTCAATGGAACGCTAATTGATAGTAGTAGTAATGGTAATTTAGTTGTTGATTTACATGATCATCTGAATGATTCAGTGATGATCGAAGTCTATTACACGGGTACTGGCGGAAATAATAATTTCTGTTGGACAAATGCTTTTGTGGAAGACAAAATGCCTCCTCAGGTGACTTGCCGTAATGATACGGTAAGCTGTTTGGATGGCATTATTGAACCTTTTCCAGATGTAGTGGATAATTGCACCGATTCAGCAAATATTGATATCATCGTACGAAATCGTTCTTATCAGAGTGTTTGTGATGATGATTTTATAAAAATTATGATTCGGGAATTCCAGGCTCAGGATGAATCTGGAAACCTGTCGGCTATGTGCACAGATACCGTTTGGTTTGAACGTATAGACACCGCATTGATCATGCCACCCACGAATTACGAAGGGGACTCTGCATTGGCTTGCGATGATCCGACCTGGGATACTAATGGTGATGGATACCCCGACTGGTTTGAAGTCGACGTTCCTTCCTATAATGGATTACCCCTGTATCCGGACCCCGTAGATGCATGTAACTTATCCTTTACATTTACAGACCACGAATTTCCTATTACGTGTGGAACGAAAATTGTCAGAGAATGGACGGGTTTAGAATGGTGTAGCGGATCTGATCGCTTATTCACATACATCCAAATCATTAAAGTACTGGACGAAGAACCTCCTGTGGTTGAGGCGCAGAGTAACTTTATTGAAGTGACAACCTCTCATTTTTCATGCTCAGCTACTGTAATTATACCTCCGGCTACGGTGACAGATAACTGCAGTGATATCAGTTCTTATTTAGTGAGCACTAATGCTCCCGGAATTGGTGTTCAGGAGTTTTCAACTCCCTCTGCTGCTGCACTAAATCTTCCGATAGGAACATGGGATGTCGTTATTACGGCTTATGATAATTGTTATCAAAATGATGGAGGATCAGATACGATTGAAGTGAATGTTATTGATAACACGCCTCCCGTACCTGTTTGCGATCAAAACACTTCTGTTTCTCTCACCATTGATGGCCGAGCCAAAGTTTTTGCCGCGAGTATTGATGATGGAAGTTATGACGAGTGTGGCCCCATTGAAACTTATGAGGTAGCTCGAATGAATTTAGATTGCGATGGTTTGCCAACGACTTTTGGTCCCTATGTAGAATTTTGCTGTGAGGATATTGAAAACAATCCGATTCAGATCATTCTTCGGGTAACCGATCAATCCGGCAACTCGAACGAATGTATGGTAAATGTGGAAGTTCAGGATAAACTGCCTGCTTCTATTGAGGCTCCGGACGACATCACTGTGTCTTGCCAGTTTCCTTTTGATGAAAATGATTTAACTATTTTTGGAAAGGTTGTCATTGTCAACAACCCCAACGATATTTTTGATCCTAATTTAGATCCTCGGGATAGCATTATCCTGGATGATCCGGGTTTCCCCCCATCAGGTCAGGTCTTTAAAGGCTTAGATGGTTTTGCTTACGACAATTGTGATGTAACCATTTCCGTAGTGGATAGTATAGATATCGAATCTTGTGGAACGGGCACGATTTTCAGAAACTTTATGGCTATGGGAGCCGGCAACGAAATGCAGGCCTCAGATTTACAAACCATAACTTTTGTGAACCCAGATCCATTTGTTCGGTCGAATATTGACTTCCCGGATGATGTCACTTTGATAGACAACTGTAACCTGGGGTCCGATTTAACTCCTGACTTTATAGAAAGTGAATTTCCAGGAGAGGGTTTCCCAACTTTCGTGGGTGAGGAATGCGCGCAAATAGCAACGAGCTTTACCGATGCTTTCTTCCCAATCGACGATCCAAATGACCCCGCTTGTTTTAAAATTTTGCGGACATGGAAAATCCTGGACTGGTGTACATATGAAAATGGTGGTGATCAGCCCTATGAAAGTACACAAGTTATTAAGGTGATGAATAATATAGCACCAGAGTTTATATTGCCTTGTACTGATACAACACTTATCTCTATAGATGGAGATTGTGACAGCCGATTTGTAACACTTTTACAAGATGCTGAGGACGATTGTACGGCTAATGAGAACCTTGTATTCAATTGGAGAATTGATGCCTTTAATAATGGAACCTTTGACTTTTTTGGCACAGGTAAAGATGCATCAGATGACTATCCAGTAGGAAGTCACCGCATTCAGTGGTCTGTTTCTGACCAATGTGGCAATGTGACTACTTGTAGCTTTATATTCACTATTTCCAGTGAAAAAGGACCTACACCTATATGCAACAGCTTAACAGTAGGTTTGATGGCAGTAGATACAGATGGTGATGGTCAGATAGACGACGGTATGTTAGACATCTTTTCCAGTCAATTTGATGCCGGATCTTTCCACGCTTGTGGTTTTGACGTAACCACTTCGTTCTCTGAAGATCCAACAGATACAGTTCGAACTTTGACCTGTGATGATATCGGAACTCCAGAATTAGAAATTTGGGTTCATGCAGATAATGGTACACAGTCTTTCTGTAGAACATATGTGATTGTTCAGGCTAACAATGGCGCTTGTGGTTCTGGAAATGAAGGACCTACCTTCCCTATTGCGGGTAATATAACCAATCCGATTTCACAAGCTGCTATGAGCGATGTCGAAGTAGGACTAGATGGGGCACTAGAAAAAGTGGAGACTGACGACGCAGGTAACTACAACTTTAGTCCAATGCCTGAGGGAGGCCAGTATGGTGTAATGCCGGAGCAAGATGGTGAGCTATTAAACGGTGTTAATACGTTTGACATCCTTCTAATCCAGCAGCATATCTTAGGTATGAATATGATTGAAGGACCTTATGGTCAATTGGCGGCTGATGTGAATAAAGATGGACGAATAACGGGTAGTGATATCATTGACTTGCGAAAAGCAGTTCTTGGAATTTCAGACCAATTCCCGAATAACACTTCGTGGCGCTATGTAGATCAGGATTACCAATTCAGTGGAGACCCACTAAATGATGATTTTGAAGAGTTCTATGGTATTGATAACCTGAATGAGGCTATGACTGGAATTGACTTCTATGCTATGAAAGTAGGTGATGTCAACGGTAGTGTGAATGGAATGGCTGGTGGAAGAAGCAATAAGCCGTTGAGCTGGAATATCGACGATGTTCAATTTGAGGCAGGTCAGTCCATTACTTTACCGGTAAGATCTGAAGATTTTGACGGCATACTTGGTTTCCAAATGACCTTAGAGTATAACGGTTCTTCCTTAGAACTTACGAATGTGAATCCAGGAGCCCTTGAATTAGGGACAGGAAACATCGGACAACATGAGAATGAACAAGCAGCTACTTTCAGTTGGAATGATGTCCAGCCTCAGTCTTTTGAGGAAAGTGAAGTGCTTTTCACTCTTGAGTTTACCGCTAAACGGAATGGATCGATTTCTTCAGCTCTAAGTCTGTCGAATAGAATTACTCAGGCTGAAGCCTACGATAATATGGGCGCGAAGACTACCCTGATAAAATTCCGCTCTGTAAAAGAAGAGTACAACGAGTTTGCTCTCTTCCAAAACAATCCCAATCCATTTAGCGAAAGAACGCGAGTTGGATTCGTATTGCCGGAGCGCGCAGATTACAGCTTGTCATTCTTTGATGGGGAAGGTCGCGAACTCTACATCCTTGAAGAAGAAGGACAGAGAGGATATAATGAAATTGAACTTACCTCCGGTGATATCCGGGCTGAAGGTGTGATATATTACAAATTGGAAAGTGGAGATCACTCTGCTTCGAAGAAGATGGTGGTCATAAAATAACCACTTAAGCTTTACTGTTTACTGTTTTTGGGATGGGACCCCTCTCCACAAATGTGTGGAGGGGGTCTTTTTTTATCCCAAAACGTCGACTAAAACTATAATTAATAGTACAACTACCGTGCCAAAATGGCTAAACCTGAAGTGGGTGGGTAGAAATCAGAAGAAAAGCTGTCCTTCGTCCGCCGTTTGAAAACTATTATATTTGCGTCATGTCTCGAATATTGGCAGTAGATTATGGTACGAAGAGAATCGGACTGGCGGTAACAGATCCTTTACAAATCAGTGTGAATGGTCTGCCGACGCAGTCACAAGCTAACTACTGGGCATTTCTCGAAACGTATATTTTGGAGGAGGATGTGGGAAAGGTGGTTCTCGGGTATCCGGAGCATGCCGACGGAGCCCCCACGGCTCTCTATCCACATATCAAGGGTTTGGCCAGAAAGTTAAAGAAAAACTTTCCTGAGCTCCAACTTGTTTTACATCCTGAAGATTATACTTCAAAACGAGCCTCCGAAATTATTTTGAAGGCCGGCGTGAACAAAAAGCAGCGCAGGGAGAAGGAACGAATTGATAAAATTAGTGCCGTTTTAATTCTACAGGATTATTTGGGGCACATTTAATGAAATACATTACCAGGGGAATTGATTTATGGGAGATAAAATTTTGCCGATTTTTGGCTATGGGCACGCCGTTTTGAAGAAAGCCGGAAATGATATTCCGGAGGATTTTGACGGCTTGTCTCAACTAGTGGATAATATGTTTGCCACCATGTATAATGCACAGGGAGTAGGCCTGGCCGGTCCTCAGGTGGGAAAATCGTTGCGGCTTTTTGTCGTGGACACCCTTCAGTTAGATAAGGAGGGAGGCTCAGGCATAAAAAAAGCATTTATCAATCCGGAAATTCTCGAGGAAAAGGGAGGACGCTGGGCATACGAAGAGGGGTGCCTAAGCATACCTCAGGTACATGGAGATGTAGAGCGGGAAAGTGAGATCCTTATTCGCTATCAGGATGTAGATCGGGTGTGGCATGAGGAGCGATATACCGACATGGATGCCCGTGTTATTCAGCATGAATACGATCATATAGAAGGGGTGTTATTTACAGAGCATTTAAAGCCGCTGCGCAAACGCATGGTGCGACGAAAGTTAGATAAGGTTCGAAAAGGGAAGGTAAAAGTGGATTATCCCATCCATTTTGCACAGCGATAAGGACATGGGGCTTTTGATATGTAAGCGATCAAGTCAACCGATATCCCCGCGCTAAGGATGGGAGTGGTCCCGCT
>CAZVFU010000025.1:0-29960 GCA_964626595.1 uncultured Saprospiraceae bacterium | reverse complement strand
ATGCCACCTACAAACACAAAAGGCCGTTCCCTCAGGAACGGCCTTCTTTTCTCTAGTGACTCCGGGAGGATTTGAACCCCCAACCCCCAGAGCCGAAATCTGGTATTCTATCCAGTTGAACTACGGAGCCAATAGCGGCGCAAATATAGTATCCTTTTATAGAATTTACAAGCCCATGTTTAATTTTGCCTGATTTATCTTTTTCTAGTGCTGGAATTCAGTACTTTTGTGGCTTATTATGAGTCGAAGAAAATCAAATGAAGATAAGCATTTGCGAGGCAAGCTGGACCGAGAGTCCTTGCGGAAAGCTGCCTATATTTTTAAGTATATCGGACCTTATAAATGGTACCTTGGCTTGGGATTGATTTTGTTATTCCTGTCAAGCGTTCTGTTTCTTGTATTTCCATATATAGCAGGTCTGCTTGTGGATATAGCTCAAGGCAAGGCTGATTTTGATTTGAGTCTAGGCCGTGCTGCCTGGATGTTAGGCGGGATTTTAATTTTACAGGGAATTGTCTCGTATTTTCGCGTAATCTGTTTTGCGGTTGTCAGTGAAAAGGGTTTAGCGGACCTTCGAAAGGAATTATTTGATCATTTATTGACTCTTCAGATTCATTTTTTTGAGACCAATAAAGTTGGGGATTTATTGAGTCGCGTAAGTGCAGATGTAGAAAAAATGTACTCAGCATTCTCATTTACATTGGCTGAGTTTTTCCGACAAATTATAGTGCTGATTGTTGGGATTGTTTTTTTAGCCATAACTACCCCAAAACTCGCTGGAATTATGTTATTGACCTTTCCGGTTATTGTGCTGGGTGCGATGGTGTTTGGAAGGTATATTCGCAAATTGTCAAAGACGCGCCAACAGGAAATGGCTAATACAAATAATTTATTCGGTGATGCCCTGCAAAGTATATCCATCGTAAAATCTTTTGTAAACGAATCTTTTGAATCGATAAAGTATGGATCAGCCACAGACCGTGTAGTGCATGTTTCCTTAAAATATGCAAGAGCCCGTGCTTTATTTTCCGTTTTCATAATCACGTTTTTATTTGGCGGCTTGTTTTTTATTATCTGGATGGGAGCAAATATGGTGAGTGATGGTAGTCTTACAGCGGGTGGGTTAGTCTCTTTTGTCTCCTATACTGCGATCATTGGAGCTGCAATTGCAGGTTTAGGGAATTTCTATACCGAACTTTTAGGTGCTATGGGGGCCACAGAACGCATTCGCGAGATTTTGCGAGAAGAAGGTGAAATAAAAGAGTTGGGCTCTTCCAAAGTCGATTTGCCTGACGTTCGTCCTGAAATTCACTTTCAAAATGTTTCCTTTAATTATCCATCAAGACCTGATATTCAGGTATTAAACAATTTGAGTTTTAAAGTTCCTCAAGGAGGCAAGGTTGCATTGGTTGGTGTATCTGGAGCCGGCAAATCGACAGTGTTTCAATTATTACTTCGCTTTTATCAATCCTACGAAGGTGAAATCAATCTTGGCGACACGGACATTCAATCCTTGCCTCTCGCTTCTTACCGGTCTCTTTTTTCGATCGTACCTCAAGATGTTATATTGTTTGGGGGATCCATTAGAGAAAATATCGGGTATGGAAACCCAGAGGCATCGGATCACGAAATTTTAGAGGCTGCCGAGCAGGCAAATGCAATGGAGTTTATTGATAAATTCCCAGAAAGATTAGACACGATTGTGGGTGAAAGAGGGGTACGATTGTCAGGGGGGCAAAAGCAAAGAATCGCCATTGCCCGTGCTATTTTAAGAAACCCAGCTATATTACTCCTTGACGAAGCCACATCCTCCCTGGACGCAGAATCTGAAAAAGTGGTGCAGGATGCATTGGAAACTTTATTGGAAGGTAGGACCTCAATCATTATTGCTCACAGATTGGCTACGATTCGAAATGTTGATCAAATCATTGTTATTGATCAGGGCGAGGTTGTCGAGCAGGGTAGACATGATGAACTGATGGAGAACAAGGATGGACTCTATTACTCGCTGGCTCGCCTTCAATTTCAGGATAAATCCTTAGTTCCTGAATAATTTTCTATAGTGTTGTTATCTTTGAGAAAAAAGCAATGCGAATAGCGGTTATTGTGTCCCTCATTTTATTTTCCTGTTTAGGGCGCCTCGAGGCTCAGTGGATTTCTTTAGGAAATACTTTTGGTATTGATTTTTATCAGTTTTATCAAAACCCTGAAACCCATCCTTTGGGTGATTTCAGGTCCGGTTCGGCCTTAGCAAATATTAACTGGGGTCCTAAGATTTGGTTGGGATCTGGAAAGATAAATGCTTCACTTGAAGCACAGGTTTCATATGCACCTTTCGCTTTTGATATCGATGATTATAAAGGAATGGGTGCTGTTTCATTTCCTTTCATTGCCAATTTAAACTTCAATGGAATATCTACTACGACTTCAAAACCAGGGACAGGCATATCTGTAGGTGGAGGTTTTGTTTTAGTAAATTCAGAATTATACTTTTTGTCTGATGAATATAAGGCTTTTGATTATGAGGGCCGGACACAGTATTTTCCAGCATATTTTGGTCAATTGGGGATTGGTTTCGGAGCCCGAGGGTTCTCCGGTGTACTTTATGGCAGATATGGTCAAGGTCCCGATGGCGCGTCTATAATGAGTATAGGGTTTATGATTAATATTAATAACACAGCATCAAAGAAAGCTTTCTCCTTAAACGATGACTCTTGAGCAAAGGAATCTCAGACTTCAACCTTAAGGAGTTCAATACCTTTGGACTCCAATCCATTGCTCGTTCTTTTTATCGAATAGATGAGGTGGAACAATTGAATGATCTAATCAGTAACTCTGGGGATCTACCTCCCTTTATTCTTGGTGGGGGAAGTAATGTTTTACTACCTGACTATCTCGATAGGACCGTAGCTAAATTGGAATTTAAAGAGTGGGAGCTTATTGAAGATCAAAAGTCCTTTTCTATAATTCGGCTCGGAAGCGGGTGGAACTGGCATGAGTTCGTAATACGGGCACTCGAGGAGGGATTGGGTGGGATTGAGAACTTAAGTTTAATTCCAGGCACAGTAGGTGCAGCACCGATACAAAATATTGGGGCATACGGGGTAGAAATTCAAGACTTTATTCATGCCGTCGAGTTTCTCTCTTTTGAGGATAAGAAGGTTCATTACTTCTATCCGGAAGATTGCAAGTTCGACTACCGATCCAGTATTTTCAAATACGAACTGAATGGTCAGGGAGCAATAACCCATGTCGTTCTTCGCCTTCCTAAGCAAGGTCAATATCAGTTGAACACCTCTTATCAAAGTTTAGCAGTATTAGCAGAACAATGCAATGAGGTATCTGCACAAAAAATAAGCCAATGGGTGATTGATATCCGGCAGCGTAAGTTGCCAAGCCCTAAGAAGTTTGGAAATGCGGGCTCCTTTTTTAAAAATCCCATCATTTCAAATTCGAAGTATAAAAAGCTCAAAAACCGATTTACAGACATTCCTTCTTATCATCTGTCCGATGAATCAGTAAAGGTGCCTGCGGCATGGCTGATTGATTATTGTGGGTGGAAAGGGAAACGCAGTGGAGATGTGGGCTCATACATAAAGCAACCCCTCGTTATTGTTAACTTCGGTGCAGCCCAGGCATCCGAGCTGATTAGTTGGGCTAAATCTATTCAAGAAGATGTCTACAACAAATTTGGCATCCTCTTAGAGCCTGAAGTCAATATTTTAGACAAACACGGCCATCGTTTTTCCATCTAAAAACGGAGTTCCTGAGGAAGATATTCAGACATACTAGTCCTGAAAAGCGGGGTCGTCCTCCGGGTAATTATATTCTGAGGATTTTTTCCCAAAAACACTCACTTTAATGTACCGATCCGGGTTCAAGCGGATATCCTGAAGTAGGAGTTCCAAATTCAAAACAGCTCGATCTAAATCATTATATAACTTGTCATCCTTGATGACCTTGCCAAGCGTACCCTTACCCGCTTTAACATTCATAATCATCTCATCAATGGATTGAAGACTCGACTCAGCTTGTGCTAAGCGATCGTTAAAAGAGTTCAACCCTTTTTCAGATGCGTCTAAGGTCGAATTTATCTTCTGCATGGTAATATCCAGCTCTATTTCATCCATTTTCCCGGATAAGCTAGATAGGTTATTGAGAATGGTATTTATTTTCTCGTTATTATTATTAAGATTTCGAGTCAAAGATTCAACATTACTAAGTGTTTGCTGTAATGCTCCTCGGTCATTTAACATCTCATCCAGAGATGCACTGATATTCTCAAAGTGACTAATAGTGGATTGGAGGTCATTTCCGACCTGGCGCAACCCAGATTCATCACCGGGTCGCTTAAAGGTAGCATCGAGGGAGTCTAGTAGCATTTCAAAACTATTCGTCAACTCATTAATGGAGGATTTAATATCCTCTTCGCCCAAAAGAGAGGAGAATAAACTTCTGTTTCCGCCCTCAAGTTGTGCTCCACTACTTAGACATTCATCCGAAGGACAAGGACCGGGAATGGACAGAGTTATTGCCTTTCCTCCCAATACTCCTGTTGAAATAATATACGCCACGGTTTGAGGATGAACCTTGATGTCATTTCGAACTTCAAAATCTACTCGTATCGGTTTTTGACCCTCAGGCTCAAATTGTATCTTAGTGATTGTTCCAACTTCTAAGCCTTTAACAAAAACAGGGGCGCTAACATTGAGTTGGTCAGCGTAATCGTAGTAGGCATAAAACTGATTGTCGCTGGACAGAAAGTTTTGGCCTTTTAGAAATTTATATCCCCAAATTGCAGCAAAGATAGCGATCACTGCCATGAGACCTATTCTGACTTCGTAAGGTATTTTCATGTGATTAAATGTCTATTTCCAACTGTGAAAGTAAGAAAACTATTTAGTTCCTGGAGCTACATTGCGCCTAATTTGCTCATAAGGCCATGGAATAATAAAAGCGCCGCTTTGACCATCAGCTTCTATCTTACTTTTTAACTGCTTTGCCTGTGATTTATTTTCTCCGGCAGGTAAAATGTACTTGTATGTACTTGGACTGCAAGACCATTCCACTAAGCCCGAATGTCTCTTCCAAAGTGGGTGTTCTGGGTCAATGGGAGAAGAAGTCGCGGCTAATTGAATCCCAAACTGAACGGATTCCGAATCCATGTCACGATGGCTTGGCTGCGAGGGTAATATGGCGTATCGTTCTATAGCCTGAATAATGGATTCAGCTACCTTATATTGTCCTTTTTCGTCTCTTAAAAAATCTTCCTCTTTAGCGTGAGTCAGAAATCCGGTTTCAACTAAGACAGCAGGCATGGTGGTTTCTCTCAATACAAGAAAACCCGCTTGTTTTACACCCCGACTATGACGTTTAGCATTATTTTCTAATCGATCTTCAACGAGATTAGCAAAGTGAATACTTTGTTCTAAATGCGCATTCTGGAACATGCTTAATAAAATATGGCCTTCCACTGAGGTGGGGTCAAACCCATCGTATTGAGCTTTGTAATCGTTTTCATACAAAATGGATGCGTTTTCTCGTTTAGCTACTCGTAGGTTGTCTTCAGCGCGGTGTAAACCTAAAACGTAGGTTTCTGATCCGTGCACGTGACTTCTTCCAGCTATGGAATTGCAATGAAGAGAAATAAATAAATCAGCATTATTGCGATTGGCAATTTTTGCGCGCTCATGCAAGGGGATAAATTCATCGCGGTCTCGCGTCATTATAATTTCTAACTCGGGGTATTTTTGTTTTGAGAGTGCCTTAATTTTTTGACCTATAGCTAAAACAATATCTTTTTCATGCGAATGTCGACCACTACAACCCCCATCTTTCCCCCCGTGCCCCGGGTCAATTATAATTTTATACACTTTCGATTTAGGTGGGTCCTCCATTTCTGTATTGGAAACGGACTCTTCAGCTATAATAAAGTCCGAATCCGCCAACCCCATTCCCGGCAGACTAAGTATATAAAAGAAAAAGCATGAAACCATTAAAAAGGTATACATTCGCATTATAAGGTGTATTTCATATTATGAAAAACTTTAATATAAAGGTACTGTTTATTTTTTGTTTTTGCCAAATATTTAGCGGAAACTTTGTAATACCTGTGCATGCAGGATCCGCCACATATCATTCTTTTAACGATTTGGACGGCCATCTGTTGTGCCCATCTATTTCTTGTGTACCTGTTTTTAAGGCAAACTCAACGGCCAGGCTCTCTGCTTCTCGGAAAGACTTTTACTCTTTTAGTGCCGATACCCTGGAAAAGCCTCCTCCATCTCTTGGAGATACAGTTGATTTAAATATCCCAGTATCTAAGGATGCAATTACTGTTAAAGCTCAATACTTTTCGCGTGACTCCGTAGTGTATTCTGCTGTCAAAGAAAAACTCTACATGTACAAACGAGATAGTGTAGTTACTGAAGACGCTACGCTCACTTCTGATTATATGGAGTTCGATATTAGATTGTCTGAGGTTAAGGCTGCAGGCTCTGAGGATAGTGTGGGCCAATTAAAAAACCCTCCTCATCTCAAGCAAGCCAATAATGAAGTCGATGCGACTACATTAAAGTATAATTTTAATACTGAAAAGGCGTATATACGAGGCGCTAGAACCAAAGAAAGCGATTTATATATTATTGGTAACGAAAGTAAGTATCTGACCGAAAAGCATGTTAGGGGAAACGATACCATAAAACAAGATGTGATTTATAATGCCCGATCAATTATAACTACCTGTGATCACCCCAATCCTCATTTTGGCCTTCGATCAGGAAAACAAAAAGTCATCGCTAACGAATGGGCCGTTATGGGCCCCTCATACATTGAAATCGGAGGTGTTCCCACTCCTTTAGTTCTACCTCTCGCAGCCGCTCCTCTAACACAAGGTAGAAAAACTGGGCTTTTATTTCCTCGTGACTATGATGTCTCACCGCAGTGGGGGTATGGGCTGCGCAATGTGGGTTACTATTTTCCGATTAATGAGTATTATGATTTATCCTTGACAACGGATATTTATTTGCGAGGCAGTTTTGGATTAGGTGCTAACTTTCGATACAAGAGAAACTATAAGTATTCGGGAAATGCAACACTGGCTTATTCAAGCTATAAAACTGAGTTTGTTGATAACCAGACACTAGTGCAAGGGAGAGATAATTCGTTTAACATCCAATGGTCGCATAATCAGGATCCTAAAGCGCATCCCCTGCGCACATTTAGTGCCAATGTGAATATTCAAACGAACGATTATGCGCGATTGAATCGCAATGATGCAGCTTCCGTTTTGCAAAACTCGTTTTCTTCTCGGATCAATTACAATCAACGTTTCAAAGGACGGAACTGGAATCTGACCGCATCATTCAATCACTCGCAAAATAACCAAACCGGGGAGGTTCAACTGGAACTGCCCCGAGTTTCTTTTTCCACAAATGCTTTCAAACCATTTGAGCGGAAGGAGCGCATTGGGAATGAAAAATGGTACGAAAAAATTACGCTAAACTATTCGGGTGATTTTAGAAATAGTATTCGAACGAGTGATAGTCTGCTTTTTACAAAGCAGGTCTTTCAGGATATGAAGTATGGCCTGGATCATAACTTGAGAGCTGATGCCAATTTTCGCTTGTTCAAGTATTTTACGGTTACACCAAATGTGAATTACAACGAGACCTGGGTTTTTGAAACTCTTAGAAGAAGTCTAGTCGATACCCCGACCATCACAAATATTGACACAATTCCAAATCCGGCCAACGAGGATGATAAAATTATTACGGCTGATACCCTTTTTAACCAAATTCAAGATGACCTGGTTAGTGAGTTTCGTGCCTTGAGAACTTTTAATTCAGGTGTCAGTATGAATACTCAAATTTTCGGGACTCTTCGTTTTAAGAAAGGGTGGCTTCGTGGGGTTCGTCATGTTATTAAACCTACATTCAGTCTTTCCTATAGTCCGGACTTTAGCGATCCTTTTTGGAACTATTACGACACCTATGAATCCGATTTGAGGGAAGATGTTAAGGAGGCTATTGAATATTCTATTTTTGAAGGAAATGTATTTGGCGCTAGCCCAAACGCCAGGCCGAGCATGATCCTAAATTACAGCCTTAACAATATTTTTGAAGCAAAATACTACTCTAAGAAAAAGGATGAAGAAAAAAACTTCAAACTTTTTCAGAATTTTGTAATCAATGGAAGCTATGATTTCTTGCGAGACTCCCTGAACTTTTCTGATGTTTCAATGAGAGGGTTCTTTTCCATGATAAATGGAATTGTCAATTTTCGGTTTAATGGCTCCTTCAGTCCTTATGCTCTGAATCGCGATGGAGAGCTTGTAAATAAGTTTCAGTGGAATGAAGAACGCCAGCTACTCCGGTTCCAAAATTTAAATATGGATGTGGCAACTCGGTTTTCCGTCAAACAAATTAGAACGCTTTTGAAAGAGTCTTTTACCAAAAAGGATGAATCCTCGAAATCTTCTCCAGACGGGGGATCAAGGCGTGAGATTTGGTCGCTGGTCGACGATATTCGGGTCACTCATAATTTATCCTTACAGTGGCGTGCTAGAGTTCAATCCGATACTTTTTTTGTGAGGTCTCATCAGATTAGTTTTCAAGGCCAGATTCCAATTTCTGAAAAATGGAATATTCAGGTTGGCCGAATTGGATACGATTTTAAAGATAATCGGATGACTTATCCGGATTTGGGGTTCACCCGAGATTTACATTGTTGGGAGCTCAGTCTGCGGTGGCAGCCCGAAATCAATACCTACATGTTTTCCATTGGTACCAAGCCAGGCTCTCTTGATTTCCTCAGTTTACCTTATCGAAGGAATCGGGCAGATGGAGCTGTCTTTTGAGGTGTAGACCGATGTCAGGGGCGCATTACGGCTACCTTTTTTGTGGTTAAACCATTAGGGCCTTCCACCACCACCACATAAATCCCGCTAGCAAATAAACGGGTGTTAATCTCTGCTGTATATCTGTTCCGGGCTTCAAAATGTCGAGCCAGCCTACCGGTTAAATCATAAGCGCGTAAGCTATAAACCTCATCTCTCTGGAGGCCACTAATGATAATGCGTTCGTTGTTTTCATTATAAAATATCTGAATATCTCCCTGATTTGTGCTTGACAACTCACCGCATTGCCGTTGCCCATTTTCGATAAGTCCTCTTCTGACACTATTTACAATGCTTCGCATCATTTGGACCTGTTCAGCGGTGAAATAGAATAAACAGGGATCATCCCCAAATTGCATAAAATTTTGCGTCATATCAAGGGTCCCACATGATCGCGAGTTAAATGGTGAAGCGCAACCAAAATAAGGTCCATCTTGAATAGGTGTGTCTTCCAAGCCATCATCCAAATCACAACCGGAATTGACCCAGGGATGCTGTAAATTCAAATAATGGCCCACCTCATGAACCAGGGTGCGCCCCTCTGAAAATCGAGCATTTGATACGCCTACTTTCCCAATGAAATCGGGATCTATTACAATACCATCCTCATCCGGACGGCCACTTTCTGGAAAGTTTGCCCTTGCTGCAAATGATTCGAGTTCAGCGATCCAAATATTCAAAAACCTCTTCGGATCCCAGGCATCTCTACCACCTAAAATCGTATGGTGCACACTTTGTCGCCCATCACTAAAAAAGTGTTGGCCTATATTAGGGATTGAGGTGGTTGTTCGTGTAATCCCTTCGTGGGCGATCCCATCCTCGTCTTCAGAGGCAAGACAAAATTCAATTCGGGGCAGCCTCACATCTGATCGAAACATGGAAGGAACCAAATGAATGGATTGATAGTTGTTAAAATTGTCATTGAGTGCATCGAGCTGGGATTGCAGTCGCAATGTGCTTGGCCCTTTTGCTTCCGGGGGTAAAACAATATGAAATACGATGGGGATATATAAAACTTCTGATCTGAGATAGCTATGGTGTGAAATGCGCTCCAGCGGCAAAGGAGACCCATTTACCTTACATCTTTCCCACCTTTGACTTATACCTAGATTCAGACAGAAAATAAAGAAGGTTCCACACAATAGCCAACGGCATTTCATTTTTTAGCTTATTCCGTTTCCGACACCTCCGGACTCTTCAAGAGTTCGAAAATCTGTTCCAAATTCGGATTAATGATAATCTCCGTTCTTCGATTCAATCGCTTATTATCTTCATCCGTATTGGGAGCGACAGGCTGATACAGCGCTCTTCCTGAGGCGATCATATCATTGGGATTGACTCCCTTTTTCTGGAGAAAAAGAACGACTTCAGTGGCTCGTTCTGTACTGAGCTCCCAATTGCGTTCCACACTTCCATCACTATCGGTATGACCTTCCACCGTAAAACTTAGATCATTCATTTCCTTCATTGACTTGGCCAATTGCTCTAAAGCAGACTGACCTCTTGGGTTGATTTTACTGCTTCCTTTCTCAAAAAGTAATTGCTGGGAAAGCGATATATATACTCGCCCGTTTTCCTGCCTTACACTAAATTCATCCTTCCCAAAATTGGTGAGTGCCTTCTCAATACTACCTAGGGTTTTCTCCATAGTCGAATTCATCTCGTCGAGGCGCTCATTTAGTTTTTCGATTCGAGCTTCTTTTTCACGCAGCCGAGCCATCATTTCGCCCATTTTATTCTCTTGTTCGAGAATCTCTCTCCTTGTTTTGTTTAGCTCGCTTTCCCGTTGATCCAGCATCGTGCGCTTATCGTTGAGCTCTTCTAATAGATCTCTTTTTTCAGATGAACTCGTTTCCAAAAGTTGTTTGTTTTGAGCTACAATTTTGTCATAGACCTCCTGCAGGTCCTTACGAGCCTGATTCATATTCTTGTACTTGGTTTGACAACTCTCTAGCTCATCCTTTAGATTACTGTTTTGTTCGTTCAAAGACATGTAATCAGACTTGAGTCGTTCAAACTCTTTTTGCGTTTTTTCGAGTTGTGAAACGCGCTCCTCCAATCCTCGTTTTTCAGCTAATGCCTCTTCATAACGGTTGCTACTTACGCAAGAGACAAGTGATAAAATCACCAATAAAAAAAATAGTTTATAGACCTGCATATCGTTTTATTTTCCTCAAAGATAAGCTATTATCAAGCGATCTGCTATTCTATGATGTTATTCTTAGGAATGTAAATCTGATGGAGCTCTTTAGCTGAGAAAAAACTCGACTCGCTATTTTCAAGACTGTGCACCGAGGCTACCGAGGAATACTCCCATGAAGGTCCTGAATACCAATCCAAAAGAGAGTATGAAGCCACAGCAGCCAATATAATGGCAGCAACTTTTAATATCCAGCCTATTTTTCTAATCCTCGCCTCCCTGACAGGCAGGCGCTCTTCGACCTGTGTCCACTCCAATTGGGTAGGGTGGGAGGCCGCTCCCATTTTTCTTCTTAAGGTCTGATCCCATTCGTCATGCTTCCTTTCCATCGTTATATTGTTTGTCTAAAATTTCCTGAAATCGCTTTCGAGCCATTCGCAATTGTGACTTTGAAGTGTGAATACTAATATTGAGTAATTCTGCAATCTCACGGTGCTTATAGCCATCTATCGCATACAAATTAAGTACTTGACGATACCCTTCAGGCAAGGCTCCTAAACAGGCGTATATCTCATCTCGCTCCATTTTTTCCAGTATGTCCGGTTTGGATTGAGATTCAGGTATTTCCACTGGATCCACATATTGCATTCGCTTTTCTTTTCGGTACAGCATTAATGCTTCACGTATAGCAATCCGCCTCATCCAAGCTACAAAACCACCCTTTTTTGAGAACGTTTCGATTTTAGTAAAAACCTTCACGAAGGTGTTAATGAGCACATCCTCAGCTGTCGGAACATCGTAAACATATCGACGTATCACACCCATGAGATGCTCTTTGTAGTTTTCGAAAACATACTGCTGAACCTTCCGATCCCCGCGTTTACACCCCCGTATAATATCATCCTCAGTCACTGTTAATTTGTCTTTCATAGATAAGATGCTATCAAAGCCTGGTTTGGTGTATGTATCCATTGATAAAACTAACTATTTTCTATAATCGCCGAATTCAATGAATTTAAATTATAATAGGCTTTTTTTATGGCCGTGCCCCCGCGGCCAGTTCTCGGTGGACTATTCAGCTCCTGTGAGCTGGAAGGCCGCGGGGTCGGGTCATTCGCGGCTGTCGGTCTGCATGGTGTTCGGGCCAGCTTAAAAGCCTGCCCTACACCATGCAGACGCCCTCGCATGCTCGGCCCCGCTACTACCCCTCACGGAATAACAGGGGACAACTCCCCATTCGGGACCGGGATGAAAAGGAGGAGACACCTGATAACCAGGGATAATGTTTGGCGTCCCTATCCAACATATTTATCCGAACAGACCCCAAAGTATCCTTTTCAGATGCTGTTGCAATGAAATAAGATTCAGTCCGATAATTTTATTCGTTTACCATTTTCAATGAATCCGCAGGGGTAGAAGAAGGGGTGAATACGCTTTCGATTTGTTGTTGCAATTTTCGCGTGAGAGTCTTTCGATCTCCTTCTATAATCGTTTCGTCTGCAAATCTTAACTCACAATAAATGGAATCATTTTTAGCCATCCGAAAAAAGTGCTCCATAAAAGAATGACGTCCGCCAAAAAAACATACAGAATCGATGGCCGGAATATCCTTTGGTCCCGTTCGATAATACAATGAGGCAGCATGAACTGCTATTAGTTTGCTCGATGGATATTGAAGAAGGGAACTGCGCAAAGCAAGCACCTCTGCACCGGAAGAAGAAGTACCTTCCGGAAATACAACTACTCCCTGATGTTTATTCATGGCCTGAGTAATTAGTTGATTTACCCGAACTACATCTGAGCGTCTTTTTCGGTTGACAAAAACAACTCCCATATGCTTAACCATAAAACCTAAAATAGGCCAGGATCGTATTTCTTTTTTAGCTACAAAAGTGCAGTCCAGGGCCATGAAAAGTGGAAGTATATCGAGATAGCTCAAGTGGTTGCAAACCAAAAAAAAAGGCGCAGATGGCGGCGTACCTTTTACTTCTACCTGAATATTGAAAATGGAGCAAGTGACACCTGACAAATGCCGCATATATATATTTCGCCAGGAACTGTAATCTTTCCCTACAATATAAATCAACCCCTTAATCATCAAATAAAAGGAAAATGAAAGAATTACATAAAGCGCAAAGCTGAAAACCCTAAGATTTGCTCTGAATTTTTTCCACATCACACACCAAACATTTCTTTGTACCTCTGAGGCACTAATTCAACGTCTAATAATATAAAAAAATGAATCAGCTTGGTTCTGCGACAACAAGAAGGGAGACTGCAGATTTTGCAACCAATATTGAGGTAGTTCTTGAATAAAGGAGGAAAATCTACTTCAGTCTTTTCCTCGTTGAATTTGGGATGAGTTGAACATTCAAATCCGGCTTGAACATCTATGGATATTTCTTCATGAATATATCCATTCTGCTTAAAGAACTGAAGTGAATTCATAGCTATATTCGGGTGTTGGGTATGCAGTGCCAGATAGCCAAAAAGATATCTACACTGAAAATGCTTCAAATATCCTGCAAGGCCTTTCCAAAGCAGATATAATACGCGCCCATTTCTGTGATCAGATAATACACAAACGCGCCCTACCTCAAAAGCATTCTCAATTATTTCCTGAGGCAATTGATCTAGTTGAAACCGCTCATTGGTTTTGAATCCGTGCCCGTTAATGGCCTGGGAGTAGGTTTGAAGTCTATAGGTTCCTATAGCGTCGCCCGTTGCCTTATCGATCACAATCAAATGATGATATTGAGCATCGTATTCATCCTGATCAATTTTACCGTGAAATTCAAAATTCCGCTTAAGTTCGTCACCAAACACCCGATAACGAAGCTCCTGAGCCTTTCTGACTTCCGCTTTGTTTTGGGCTATTTTCACATCGTATCGATGGTCACCAATTCCGCGTAATATATCCTCTTTGAGTATCACCTAATAATTAGATCTTCTTTGTGATTGATGTGTTAAGCTGATATGCATTGATTATATAACGGATTTTTACGTATACGGTTATCAAGTTAAGCCCGTTCCAGAGACAAAGGTAAATTAAACCTAAAGGATAGACGCAATCCGAGCATAGGATTTTTTTATACTTTAGTTTTTCAAGTAAATAAACCTAGCTTAAAACTACTTTCCTTTTATTTGTTTACAATATAACATTAAACAACTATTATCTTGGAAATAACTTTAGACAGAAAAAACCAGGCGGTTCACTTTGAAATAAAAAATGCGACTCAAGCTAAAATAAATGTCGATGGTTCTCCAGACATTGGGGGAGAGAATTTGGGGCTTAGGCCCATGGAGCTCGTTTTAGCTTCACTTGCGACCTGCGGAGCATTCGAATTGGTAGAAATTTTGAAAAAGCAAAGACAAGACCTACAAGATCTCCAAATAAAAGTGAAAGGGGAGAGGGGAGAGGGTAAAGCGGCCAGACCTTTTACAAGTATTGCTATGACTTTCATTCTATGGGGTCAAGTGAAAAAACATAAAGCTCAGCGGGCGTTGGACCTGGCTTTTGATAAGTACTGCAGTGTAAAGGCATCCCTGGACCCCAATATTGAAGTGAGTTTCCAGGTGATTTTGAACCCTGAAAAATCCATATGAAAAACGAATACGTCAAACCTTTATATCAAAGTTATTTAAGCTCCTCGAAGTGTGTTCCCTTATCGACAGTTAGTCAATGGATGGGTAATCTAATGAATGTGGTTTTTCCTATTTCTATTGAACTCGTTTTTGCAGATGAAAATGACTTTGGATTTTATATGGAAGATCTAAAACTCGATTTGGATAAGATCCTGGAATGCAGTTTAAGAGGAACCGATTTAAATTCAAATGAGATTTCTGATCAATTTTTTAGTCATTTACCTGCCATACAATCTACATTAGATTCTGATATCGATGCCATTTACTCAGGTGATCCGGCGGCTCAAAGTAGAGAAGAGGTGATTAGATGCTATCCCGGCATTCGAGCTATTGCAGCATACCGAATAGGGCACTTTTTCTATAAACTTAAAGTGCCTATCCTCCCTCGTATGATTACGGAATGTGCGCATAGCCAAACAGGTGTGGATATTCATCCCGCAGCCGAAATCGATGCTCCTTTTTTTATTGATCATGGTACCGGTATCGTCATAGGAGCCACGGCTAAAATAGGCCCTAATGTGAAGATGTATCAAGGGGTGACTTTAGGCGGACTCAGCGTAAAAAAAGAGGAAGCTAATATTAAGCGACATCCCACCATAGAGGAAGGGGTTGTTATTTATGCCGGAGCTACCATTTTAGGAGGAAATACGGTAATTGGATCTAATAGTACGATCGGTGGAAATACATTCATTACAAAGAGTGTAGCACCAGATACCATTGTGTACCATACTTCGAAAAACAGAGAGAAATCAGAATAATGGAGCTAAAACATCTTATAGGAAATACCCCTTTAGTTAAACTTAGGCACGCGTCTCCCAATCCCTCCGTCTCCATCTATGGGAAAATGGAGGGAAATAACCCAGCAGGGAGTGTAAAAGACCGCCCTGCTCTGAATATGATACAAGGCGCACTGAAATCTGGTCAGATCAAGCCCGGAGACACCTTAATTGAGGCTACCAGTGGAAATACAGGCATAGCTTTAGCTATGTGTGCAAGTATATTCAATATGCGAATGATCCTTGTTATGCCGGAAAGCGCCACGGAGGAGCGTAAAAAAAGTATGCGGGCATATGGCGCAGAGCTGATTTTGACCCCTTCTGAGAAAACGATTGAGTATGCTCGAATACATGCAGCGGAATTAGCTGCAGAAAATGGATACTTCCAACTGAACCAATTTGATAATGATAATAATTGGAAGGCACACTACAAATCAACCGGCCCGGAAATTTGGAAAGATACAAAGGGTAAAATCACTCATTTCGTCTCAGCCATGGGAACCACTGGAACTATAATGGGGGTTTCTAAATATCTCAAAGAACAAAACTCCAATATTCAGATCATTGGAGCTCAGCCTGCAGAAGGTAGTCGGATTCCTGGCATTCGAAGGTGGAGCCCTGAACTCACACCAGGTATATTCGATGCCAGCAGAGTCGATGAGGAACGATCGGTGTCGGAATCTGACGCTCGTCAAGCCGCCCGTGAAATGGCCATAAAAGAAGGTATTATGAGTGGAATGAGTGCAGGAGGAGCTTACCACATTGCTAAGCAATTAGCCTCTGAAATCGAAAGTGGGCTTATTGTATACATTGTTTGTGATCGCGGAGATCGCTACCTGTCCACAGACTTATTCTGATTTACCCTCTCATTATGTGAGGTGGAATTTTTTTTAGTCTGCTGTTTATCGTAAAAAGCAATCTTTGTAGTTCAGTCAGTGTTCAGAATGGCAATGTCCTTGTGCCAGTTTTCATTATATCGATTTCTGATTATACCCTGTAACTTTATTATATTTGAATAAAATTAAATTATGGGCAGTAGTTGGACAATTCAAATTGTGGTTCTAGCCGGTGTGGCGCTCATCATTATGTTTATTTATAATCGCCTCATTTCCTTAAAAAATATGGCTCACAATGCTTTGAGCAATATCGATGTCCAATTGAAGAAGCGGTATGATCTTATCCCGGCTTTAGTAGATGCAGTAAAAGGCTACATGGATCATGAGCAAGAACTATTAGAAAAGATTACTCACTTGAGATCCCGTGCCCAAAACGGAAATTTGTCGGACGAGCAAAGTGTAGACATTAACAACCAACTATCCCGGGCCCTGGGCAATCTTTTAGTGAATGTGGAGGCTTATCCTGAATTAAAAGCCAGTGATAACTTCATGCACCTCCAAAGATCTCTGGCAGAGGTAGAAGAACAACTCTCTGCATCGAGAAGGTCCTTTAATATGTCCGTAACTAAACTCAACACGGCCATCGAAACCTTCCCGTCCAATATGGTCGCCAAACTGTTCAGCTTTAAAAAACAATCCCTCTTTGAAGCTACCGCGAATGAACGCCAAACCGTAGATGTCGAACTATAATTATTATTTAAAGAATGCGAAGTACTGACGAGTTCCTCCTTTTTTACGAACAAACTCTAAAGCCTCAATTGGAGGAATTGGATAGTATGCGTAAGAAGTACATCTACTCGTCACTGCGTTTTATACTATCTACTTTCGGCCTAATTGTGTTGTTTATAGTCTTATTGAGCAGGCCCTGGATACCCTCCTTTGTGAAATGGGGGGGCGGTATTTGCTCCCTGGCTTTGCTGATCTACCTGCTGTACAAGTATTATAAAACGAATAAAAACAATAACTTCTTAGCGCTTTTTAAAGGCCAGGTTATAAAACCTATTGTAAAATTTATCTCTACCGATCTGGATTACTATCCCAAAAGAAAAATATCAGAGTCTTTGTATCATAAAAGTAGGTTGTTCCTCAAGGATACCGACCGATTCGGTGGGGATGATCTTATCGAAGGTAAAATTGATAAAACGTATTTTCACTTTTCTGAACTTCATACTCAATACAAAACCACCGGAAGCAAGGGCGAGACTCATTGGCACGATATTTTTAAAGGCATTTTCTTTATAGCCGACTTCAATAAAGATTTCGAGGGTAGCACTGTCCTCTTGCCCAATCAAATCGGAGGTGGATTCTCTTTTTTTAAGAAAATTTTTGGTTTAAATCGCAAAGAGAAACTGGTTGAGCTCGCAGACCCGGAGTTTACAGATAACTTTACTTGTTATTCAACAGATGACATAAAAGCCAGGTATATTCTTACACCGGCCCTTATGCAACGCCTAAACCATTTTCAGAGAAAATACCCAAATAACAGAGTGTCGCTGTCATTTGTAGATGGTCAGATCTTTGTTGCTATTTCCTATAAACATGATCTTTTTGAAGCATCTTATTTTAAATCCGTAATCGATTACGATAGAATTCAGTCCTATTTTGACGATATTCGGCTCGTTGTTGAAGTTGTGGATGACTTGAACCTCAATAATCGAATTTGGACCAAGGAATAGTCCAAAACTTAGAAAATTGTACATATGAATACCCGAATCCTCTTTTGCTTTTTTTTCATCTCTCTTTGTTTTGGGATTTCTGCCCAAAGTCATTGGTCATTTGACGTATACCCTAAAGTCAAAGATCCCAATATCACAGACCGGTTCACGAAGCACGAATATGTTAAGGAAGTGGTTCAATCTATGTCGTCTGTCAAAGGTGTTGAAACGGCAAAGGTCGGTCAATCACTGGAAGGGCGTTCCATTCACTGCGTAAAATGGGGGAATGGCCCGGTAAAGATCCTTATGTGGTCCCAAATGCATGGAGATGAGCCTACAGCAACTATGGCCTTGTTGGACCTGTTTCGGTTTCTGAAGGATGAGACGCTTTCCAGGGAGTATAAAGACAGAATGAGTAGCGAACTCAGTATTTATATGGTTCCCATGTTAAACCCCGATGGAGCAGAACAATATACTCGTCGAACTGCCGCCGGAGTAGATCTCAATCGAGACGCACTCCGATTGCAACATCCCGAAGCCCAAATACTTAAGCATTTAGTAGACTCTCTGGAGCCAACATTTGGTTTCAATCTGCACGACCAATCGACCTATTATTCCGCAGGTGACAGCCCTCTTCCTGCGACTTTTTCGTTTCTCGCTCCGGCTTTTAATTATGAAAAGCATGTCAATGATGATCGCACGCGAGCTATGCAAATGATCGGTAGCCTGAATTCTTTTATTCAGAAATTAATTCCGGGGCAGGTGGGACGATATAGCGACGCCTTTGAGCCGAGAGCCTTTGGTGATAATATTACCAAGTGGGGCGCAGCAACCATTCTCATTGAATGTGGTGGCCTTTTGAATGATCGGGAGAAACAAGAAATCCGGAGAATGCACTTTGGTTTATTTCTTCATGCCTTTGAGTGCATAGCAGCCCAGTGTTATCAGAATTTTGGAGTTTTTGACTACGAATCGATACCTGAGAATAACAGAGGACTTCATGACCTCCTCCTAAAAAATTTGACATGGCCGGCATTCGATCGTGATCTTACAGTAGATATAGCCTTTCGGCGCAATGAATATATCTACGCTAATAAAAATGGAGCCGGATTCAATGGTCAAATCTCCGATATGGGAGACCTATCTACCTCACTCGCTTATGAAACATTCGATATGAGTAATATGATGGTTGTTCCGGCGAAAACCTATCCCGAAAGAATATCTGCCGAACCGATGTCGTGGAAAGAGGCTTCCATCAAACAAGCTTTAAAGGACGGATATGCACTTTTTCCTACAAAAGATAGAATAGATGAAAATGTTAAATACGGACCTGTTCGATGGCATTCACCAGATACTGAGCCTGAGACCCGCCCCATCTTCGGTAGCAACCCTACCTTTTATTTGGCAGATAAAAAGTCAGGAGAACTCAGATACCTGATTAATAATGGCCAGCTATTTGATTTAAGTGAACTGTGAGTTTATACCAATAGACTGGCAACCTAAAGCAATCAATTCTTATAAAATAGACCTATTCTGTTGAATGTAAGGCAGGATCCGGTTTGATTATACGGCTTGGAATGCGCTGAAACCATATGCCTTTCGTACGGCCATTCGATGCATGTAGACCATCAATTTCTTCCTTTTCATTCCTGTGAAACGCCACTTCCCCGAAAGCGCCAAAGTGAGTTGTAGATCCAAATTGATCCTTCTGGCCGGCCTCTAAATAAAAGGGGCTGGGAAACCGATAATGGTGCAACTCTAATGTATCTCCATCATGCCGCAGTTGTATCGTGGTTTCAAGTTCAGGGCTGTAGTAGGTACCTTCGTACTCAGCCAGAGTGTTTGCATCGGGTGTCCATTGAATACGTATTGCTTTTAAGTGGCCCCCTTGATGCAATGTGAGTGAATCGGAGCTTCCATCTTCTTCTATATGAAAGGTCAGGCTTGCATTTGGCACGGGGACAATATTAAAAGTAGAATCTGATAGGGCTTCTAATTCTAAAGCGGGCTGTCCTGTGGCCTGAGCCATCATTTTATCATCTTCTATAAAAAAGCGGAGTATAAAACCGGGAGATATCCGAAGTTCATACCGACCGCACAAGCGTTCAAATTCTTCGAGCTCATATTCAAAATTCGAAATTGAGTCTTTAGGCTCCGCTTCTGTAGAGTCTCTTTCTTCAGCCTCTTCTGTAAAGTGATCATCGAAATATAAATCGGCGATCCGAAGGGGTAGGTCTGCCGGGAAGTTTGCTGCATTACTTTGAACTACTACAGCCCCGTTTATCTCGGGAAAATACATCATGTGAGATCGGTGGGCTAAATCTGCTCCGCCATGATGGATATATCGTTGTCCTTTATACTCTTGAATAAATAATCCATAGCCATAAGTTGTCGGCTTACCGGAAGGTAGGGTATCTGATGTCATCATTTTTTTGAGGGTCTCTGGACGGCATAGGGTAGGATCATGGAAATGATTCATCCACTTCTTGAAATCAGAAAGCGTGGTATAAAGTCCTCCGGGTCCCATACCGCCTCCTAAATCAGTCACTTCCTGATAAGCATTATCCTCCGCCGGCGCATAGCCCACCGATCGGTTTGGAATTATTTGCTGGTTATTCGATCGATACTGGGTATGTTCCATTTCAAGGGGAAGGAAAACAGCTCTTTCCATATACCGTTCAAAAGGCTCTTCACTCACTCGCTCTATAATCTCAGCAACCAGAGAAAATGCCGTATTGTTGTAATTGAATTCAGATCCCGGAACATTCTGAAGGGCAGGTTGATGCTGGATCATTTCTATGATTTTTTTTCGATCCAGTGGGGTTGAGGGGTGTTGCCCCATCATCAAAACGGTATTGATAAACTCCCGGTATCCCGAGGTATGATTGAGCAGGTTGTGGACTTGGACCGTATCCGAAAACTCGGGTAACTCAGGAATGTATTTACGAACATCATCAGTTAAAGAAATGACTCCTTTTTCAACTAAAAGCATCAAACCAAAAGCAGTAAAGTGCTTGGAGGTTGAGCCTATATTATGTCTGGTATTCGACCCCATTGGAATTTGGTAGCTTAGATTGGCCATACCAGCATAAGTCTCGATTTGGGTCTTGGAATCCTTGAATACAGCCACACCCACACCGGGACTTCCTTCATGGTTAAAAGGCTGCAACCATTGCCGTACTCGTTTTTGAGGGTCACTTGCGATGGGCTCGTTGAATTGAATTTGGAGCTGAAAGGAGCCGTCATCACCCAGAATCTTTACCGAATATATTCCTGAAGAATGTGTGTCAAAATAAAACGACTCGCGACCGCGGTTCAGCGCATCAAAGGAATGTAAAGTTTCTCCTTTCGGGTCAATGATATCTATTCGGACATCCACAGCTTCCTGCTCCACAAATCCTGCAATGTATCGACCGGAATCCAAGGCGATTTCATACGCGATCTCCCCATCAACCAGTCGATCCGTTATCGAATCTCCCTTTTTTCCTTCGATCTGAGAAAACCCGATTAAGGGCAGACACAAAATAGGGAGGAACAGCAGTAAATTTGAAATTTTTGCAAATATTCTCATGATAATATCATTTATACCGATAAAGTTAGGTAAATCATGGGATAACCATAAGAGTTTAGGATAAATGGCCTAAAATTATCGATAGATTCTTTGCAATATAAGAGAAAGGCGTGGTTTTGGGCGCCGCCCGAGCTGTCTGGCAGCTCGGGCCGCTATGGTTCGCAGCTCGTTCATTCGGCCGCTTCAGCCCGCTGTTCAGCGGTCTTACGCGGATTCACTCGGCCCTCCCTACAGTCGGTCTCTCTGCCTTTCCATTTCCAAGTATGGAGAATGGGAAGGCAGAGCCTGCTGCCCAGCGCTGGCGCAAATCAAACCTACTATCTAAGTTGGTAAACTCGACTTTAAGTAAGCTCGTATCCTATTATAAAGTAGTTCTGGTCAAGATTGAGAATTACGGTTTCTGTGTACAATCCGTCACCAAAACTTAAATTTTGCGCAAGGGATGGTAAGGGTCGCGAGCGTAAGTGAGCGAGTCCGAGGCCAGAACTGGGCGAGGACGGAACCCCTGCACAGCCCGACCCGAGAAGGGCGAAGCCCTTTGGAGGGATGCGCCCAAAAAATAATAAAAAGAGGGACTCCAGTTTTATTAGCCTAAGGTCATGGGAACATCCAAAACTAATATCTGAGTAGAGGGATTTTCACTCTTTACTGCAATCGAATTGACATCCCAAATGCCCATCGCATCTCTCTTATTCAGGGTATGTCCGAGGATGGAAGCCGAACCGTCTACTACCATGATATACATGCCGTTGCCGTTTCGCTTGCATTTATATTCCAGGGTTTTTCCTTGATCTATATCCGCCATGTGAAACCATGCGTCTTGATGGATCCAGACTCCTTCGTCATTCTGATTGGGAGATAGGATTTGCTGGAATGCGTTTTTGCGCTTGACCGGATCTAGCCGTAATTGGTCATATCTCGGAGTTACATCCTTATACTTTGGGAAAAGCCATATTTGGAAAGATTGAACATCCTCTGTGGTTGTAGCGAATTCACTATGTCGGATTCCCGTGCCTGCGCTCATAACCTGGATTTCGCCGGCTTTGATTTGCGAGGTGTTGCCCATGCTGTCTTTGTGCTCGAGGGTACCTTTCAGGGGAATCGTAATAATCTCCATATTATCATGAGGGTGAGTACGGAATCCTCTACCCGCACCAATGGTATCATCATTTAAGACCCGAAGTACCCCAAAGTGCATTCGTTCGGGATTGTGGTAGTTGGCAAAAGAAAAACTAAAATTGGCTTTTAGCCAGCCATGATCGGCTGTTCCCCGACTATGGGCTCGGTGTATAATGATATTGTCGCTCACGGTTTCATTGCTATTTGGTAAATGATTGTATCCCACTACTTTGAGCGGATTAAGCTCATCCACTTTGTTTTCTACTAATCGACTTAAATGAGGAGCAGACCCGAAGACTGTCGCCCCTAATAATCCCTTTTTGAGGAAATCTTTTCTATTCATCTTTCCTTATTTAGTTGTATATACAATTAAAAGGGAGCTTAGGTTCCCCATTTTCTAAAATTTTTTTCACATTATTATATATTTTCTGATGAGTATTGAAAATCTGAATGAAATGACATTTTTAAGCACTTGACATAGACAAGTTTGATCTCCAAAGTCATTCAAATGTAGACTCCTAAATAATATGTTGGATACGGAATGCTCTTGAATTCAACCCAGGAAAAGAAATACCTTATGAGATATCGCAGGTATTTATGGGTTTAATAGGTTGAGATTTCTAATTGGGGGCTACTATGTGCATTACGCAGAATGAATAGTTTGTTATATTCATTTTTCTCTAATTGATTTCGATCCGTTGGGACACCCAGGTATTGAATCATTTCAAAAATTTGGTCTCTATGACCACAAATCAACAGGGACTGTCCTTGAAAGGAAGAGGGTAGGGTATCCAGCAATGACGACCAGGAGTCTCGCTCATATATTTGAATATCAATTCCTTTATCTGCAGCCAAAGGCATCACCGTTTGAAGATTTCTTTTGTAGGGTGTCGAAAAAATCGTAGATATGGGTATCGAATCCAGAACAGAAGCTAACTTCCTCGCTCTGTTTCTACCCTCCGGTGTCAGCTTGGGATCGGAACTATTTTCAATAGTATCTTTTTCAGCATGTCTAAGCCAGATTATGGTAGTCAGATCTTTTTGGTCAGAACAACCGAATACGAAAAGGACGGAAATAAAGAAAAAGAATCTGGCTATCATTTTTCTCCTTAAACGACGCCCTGATCTATCATAGCATCTGCCACCTTAAAAAAAGCAGCAATATTTGCGCCAGCCAGATAGTTATTGGGCTTATTATACTTTTCAGCATAGCTTAAGCACTGACCGTGAATGTGTTTCATGATATTTTGTAACTCACTATCTACCTTTTCTCTGGACCAACCCACTCGCTGAGAATTCTGCGACATTTCAAGGCCTGAAACAGCTACGCCGCCTGCATTGGCAGCCTTACCGGGTGCATATAAAACCCCGCTTTCTTGTAAGATGCGAATGGCTTCGTTTGTGCAGGACATATTTGAACCTTCTGCAACGAGTCGTATTCCATTTTCAATTAAGCCTTTCGCATCTTCTTCTCCGATTTCATTTTGCGTGGCACATGGAAAAGCACAATCCGCTTTTGTTTTCCAAAGTGAAGCGTCCGGGTCATAATCATGCGCTTGAAAATGGATGTCATCAAATTCAGCAGCATAGGATTCGAGACCTTCTCTGCGTTCATTTTTCACATCCATCAACAAATCCAGTTTTTCACGAGTGATCCCGTCTTCATCGATAATAAAGCCGGTAGAGTCTGAAACAGAGATAACTTTAGCTTCCAGATCAATCAATTTTTCAATGGCATACTGAGCGACGTTGCCGGCACCTGATACCAGACAACGTTTGCCTTTCAATTGATCTCCTTGATTTTCTAGCATGTGTTTAGCAAAATAAATGAGACCGTATCCCGTGGCTTCAGGGCGTATCAAACTTCCTCCCCAGTTGATTCCCTTTCCCGTCAAAACGCCGGAGAACTGGTTCTTAATGCGTTTATATTTGCCAAATAAATACCCGATTTCACGGCCTCCAACGCCTATATCTCCAGCGGGAATATCGGTGTAGTTTCCAATGTGTCGAAATAGCTCATTCATAAATGATTGGCAAAATCTCATTACTTCCAAATCACTTTTTCCTTTGGGATTGAAATCGGCGCCCCCTTTACCTCCGCCTAAGGGCAGTGAAGTGAGTGCATTTTTAGAAATTTGCTCAAATGCGAGAAATTTAAGGATACTCAAGTTAACTGAAGGATGAAATCGCAGTCCACCTTTATAGGGGCCCAAGGCGGAATTCATCTGTACTCTATATCCCCGATTTACATGAATCTCACCCTTATCGTCAATCCAGGGCACACTGAAAATAATAACCCGTTCGGGTTCCGTCATCCGCTCCAGGATTTTATTCTTTTGATAGCGAGGCGTATCCTCAATAATGGGATACACACTTTCATAATACTCTTCAACTGCCTGAATAAATTCATCCTGATTAGGATTTTTTTCTTTCAGAGTCTCTATGAATTTTGGCATGAACTCTTTTTCTGCTAATATAAATTAAATTTCAAACTTCCTTTCGTACATTGAAGCTCGAATAATCGTGAATGAATATGGATGAACCAAAGGTAATATTTGAAGACAATCACCTATTAGGCGTAAATAAAGGACCAGGTTGGCTGGTTCAATCTGATCGAACTGGAGATTTTACTCTATTAGAATGGGCTAAACGTTACATTAAAGATCGATACAATAAACCGGGAAAGGTTTTCCTCAATCCTGTGCATCGAATTGACCGTCCGGCTTCCGGTGCTGTTCTGTTTGGAAGAACAACAAAAGGGCTAAGTCGGATGAATCAACTTATAAAAGAGCGGAAAATCGACAAATTCTACTGGGTCATAACCCAAACAGCCCCTCCGGAACCCATGGCTAATTTGGAGCACTACATCTTGAAGGAAAAGATGAAAAATAAGGTAATGGCGATTCCGATTAATAAACGCCCTCCGAAAAAGGCGAAAAAAGCCATACTTGATTATGAACTTGTAGCTGAAATCGAAGGTAGATTTCTTCTTAGAGTAAAACTTCAAACGGGGAGACCTCACCAAATTCGGGCTCAGCTTTCGGCTATTGGCTGTTCAATTATTGGCGATATAAAATACGGGGCCATGGAACCCCTTCCAGATATGTCTATTGCTTTACATTCTTCGGAAATGAAATTTGTCCATCCCGTTAAAAAGGAGGATACTTCCATTCTTGCTGACCCGCCGGATACACCGGTTTGGAAACGGTTCAAATCTTTCTTTTGATTCCTTTTGACAGACATCCGAATTATACTATCTTTGACGTCGGCAAGGGCTACACGACCAGCTCCCTCCGAATTCCCCCAGGGTGGAAACGCAGCAAGGGTAGGCAGGTTGAGCGGTGCGATGTAGTTCCTTGCTTTTTTTAATGGTGGAAATCTCCCTTAATCACTCAAAACCAAAAACATGAAGTTTTTTATTGATACAGCGAACTTGGACGAAATTCGGGAAGCAAAAGATTTAGGTATTTTGGATGGAGTAACGACCAATCCCTCTTTAATGGCCAAGGAAGGGATAACCGGAAAAGATAACATCTTCACACATTATAAAACGATTTGTGAAATTGTTGACGGGGATGTAAGTGCAGAGGTGATTTCCACAGATTTTGATGGAATGATCGCGGAAGCTGAGGAACTTATCGACATCGCACCAAATATTGTGATAAAAATCCCGATGATTAAAGATGGAGTTAAAGCATTGGCTCATTTGCATGAACGTGAAATCAAAACGAACTGTACTTTGGTTTTTTCTGCGGGACAAGCCTTACTCGCGGCTAAGGCCGGCGCTACTTACCTATCACCTTTTATGGGACGTATTGATGATATAAACTGGGATGGTGCAGGCTTGATCGAACAGATTTCCGAAATTTACCTCAATCAAGGATTTGGGACTCAGATTCTCGCTGCTTCTATTCGATCGGCTAAGCACATAGTAGATGCCGCTGAAGCAGGTGCTGATGTGGTTACTTGTCCATTGAGCTCCATACTTGGATTACTTAAACATCCATTGACGGATATTGGTCTTGAAAAGTTCCTGGCAGATCACAAAAAGGCAGGAAATTAGAATCCCCTTTTTATCGTTTTTTTATTTTATGAAAGACCCGCTTTCAAGAATATAGAGAGACTGAACTTTCGGAGATCGGTCAGCAGTGTTATGTTTTGATGGGCTTTGGGGGGGCTCCATGATGTCCTTCAATATTCTTTCGTCATGATAGACAAAAGGCAATCCTTACCCCTTATCAGATGCGGTTTTAGGCAGATCCTCAATTTTACCAAGTGCCGTGACAAGCATTTTGTCTACCAGTTTGGAGGGGTCTGAACTGAACTCTCCACGGCTTCGGTTGGCTAAAATGGCGCTTATGCTAACTGCCCGGTGCCCCAATAGCTTTGATAGACCATATATTCCCGAAGTTTCCATTTCAAAATTTGTAGCTTTTGTTTCTTTATAGCTTATGGATTGCAAATCCGCAAGGAAGTTCGAGTTTTTAGGTTGCAATCTCAACCTTCGGCCTTGCGGCCCGTAAAATCCGGGACAACTGAATGTGATACCCTTTCTTCCAAGCGATGTGAAGTGATTCACTAAGTCTGAATCTCCCTCAAAGGCATAATTAGGCAACGATATTCGTTCCTGTACCGCTTTTTCTAATACTGATAATCGAAGGCCCTGCTCGTCTGAATAATATTGTAATAAATTATCCAGGCCTACACCGTATTTTGATATGATCAGGTCTCCTATAGCCACATCAGGATGTAGAGCTCCTGAAGTACCCAGGCGAATAAAAGTAAGTGGGTGGAACGAAGATTTGGGCTTCCTCGCTTTTAAGTCAATGTTGAAAACTGCGTCAATCTCGGATAAGGCAATATCAATGTTGTCAGTCCCTATTCCAGTTGAAATCACGGAAAGTGGAGTTCCATTGCACTCCCCCGTCATCGTTAGGAATTCTCGGTGATGGCGTTTAAGGTGGACGGTGTCAAAGTACTTTTCAATTCGATTTACCCGTTCGGGATCGCCTACCGTAATGATAGTAGATGCTATTTCGCCAGGCTTTACATCGATGTGGTATAATGCTCCCCGCTCATTTAAAATTAATTCAGATCCATCCATTATCTTTGTCTTTATGAGAAAATGCTTTTATCTGTCGACTTGCTCTACTTGTAAACGAATAATCAAAAGACTGCGTCTTCAGGATCATTCGTTTGATCTTCAAGATATCAAAAAGGATCCAATTGAAGGAGAAGAGTTGGATGATTTATCGACAAAATTAGGTGGCTACGATAAACTGTTGAATCGAAGAGCTAGAAAATATCGAGAATTGGACTTGAAAAATAGGGACATCAGCGATGAGGATTTTCGGAAATTGATTCTCTCCGAATACACCTTGCTGAAAAGGCCCGTTATTGTTTTAGATGGGTTGGTGTTTGCAGGAAATAGCGAGGATACGATTAAAAAAATTGAAAGCCGTCTACATGGATCCAAATAAGACAGAAATAGAAAATGAAATGCAGTCCCTTCAGGATCGAATCTGTGCGGGTTTAGAGAAGCTGGATGGTGAAGGTCGGTTCAAAGAGGACCCATGGAAGCGGAAAGAGGGCGGTGGAGGAAGAACGCGGACGATTCAAGGTGCTATTATCGAAAAAGGAGGAGTGAATTTTTCCGCTGTTCATGGTAAAACTCCGGATAAGATATTGAAAGCACTGAAATTAAAGGAAAGTGACTTTTTTGCAACTGGTGTTTCGATTGTTTTACATCCTTTTCATCCTCTGATACCGATTATCCACATGAATGTTCGGTATTTTGAAATGTCAAATGGCGTATACTGGTTTGGTGGCGGGGTAGATGTCACCCCACACTATATTGACATGGATGCCTCAGTAGGTTTTCATGAGTCGGTGAAGAAAATCTGTGATGCTTCTGATAGATCATTCTATCCTCGCTTTAAGTCATGGGCTGATAAGTATTTTTACCTGCCCCATCGAAAGGAAAACCGAGGAATTGGAGGAATATTTTTTGATCGGCTGGACCATAAAACAGAGAATTTAACGAAATCACAATTGTTTGATTTTGTTATCCATCTGGGGGATCAGTTCGTTTCATTATACACCCCATTTGTACTAGATAATAAAGATAAGTCGTTTTCAGACAGGCAAAAAGAGTGGCAATTTCATCGGCGCGGGCGGTATGTCGAATTCAATTTGGTTTGGGATAAAGGAACCAAATTCGGGCTCGATACCGGAGGACGGACCGAAAGTATCTTAATGAGTTTGCCACCAGAGGCAGCATGGACCTATAATTTTGAAATTCCGCCCAATAGCAAAGAGCGGGAAACTCAGGAGCTTTTGAGTTTAGGTGCGTTTCCTCTTCCTGAGAAGCTTCAAGGTTCGCACGATCAATAAAAAATATATATAATGAAGTCTATTTCAGAAATTATTTTTCTCAGACATGCTAAGACAAAGCCCGCAGAGTCTGGACAACGGGATTATGACAGGACATTGCGTAAACGCGCCCAAAAGGACCTCTCCCTTATTTCGCAAGAGTTTCAAAAACGCATGAAAGGCAATTCAGCCCATGTCCTTTGCTCTTCCTCCCAACGTACCAGACAGACATTGAGGTTATTGGAGTCTATGGAGACTGTGCGACCTGAGCAAGTGCATTTTGAGAGAGACCTTTATTTGGCCTCGGCAAGAGAAATTGAGAAAATTTTTGTTAAATTTTGGAGGGAGCATAAACCGGATCGACTTTTTGTGATCGGACATAATCCCGGAATGACAGATTTAACTTCATGGATCCCCGATTTGCGTCTGGATCATTTGCCCACCTCCGGCTTAGTTTGTCTGACCCACCCAAAAGATGTAAAGGATTGGGATTGGGGACTTACAGAAACTAAATTTGCTCTTTTCCCAAAACTATTCAGATCTTGAAGTACCCCATTTTTCTTTTTTGTTTATTTGTCGTTTTTTCTTGCCGGAAAGAACCGATTGGTCCCCCTGCCGAAAAAGAGACAATGCTATTTGTTTTAAGAGATATGATGCTGATTGAATCGTACATTTCCCTTCTTAAAGAAGAAGATAGAGACAGTGTCAAAACGGAGTTAAGCAAAGACCTGCTTTCTAACTACGGTTGGAACGAATCTCAGTTGAAGGACTTCAAGATGTATTTATCGAATAACCCAGAGGTGAGTTTGGAAATGCATGACGAAGTAAGAACTGAAATAAAAAAATTGGAAGCTGAGTTGTGAAGGGGCCTCATTTTTGCCATGCTACCT